>NZ_JBSPZA010000026.1:0-58229 GCF_053851535.1 Desulfoplanes sp. PS50
AGAACGTGCCCACATGACCAACGTTGCCCGATCCTCTGGCGTTAATTCTATATGTACTGACCTGCCCATTTCGCCTCCTTGATTTGGAGGCTATGATAGTATAATTATTTAACGGACGCAACACTAGTCGGTTCAAAGGGAATTTTTGCTCCTCACGATTGGCTCCTTTGACCACGAGCATCCCATTTCTTATTCCCAAAAAGTTTCCAAATTCAGCAACAACCAGATGTTTCATTCGGGTTTGTCCACTTCAATGGCGGTTTTGAGAGCACGTTTGCGTAACTTTGTATAACCCTTACTTCCTTTGTACTGAATTATTTCTCCTTGTAACAGATTAAGATAATTATCCTTCCAAAATTCACGCATTACCTCATCTGCGGACAAGGCTGGTCTATCTGGTTGACCATTTTTTCCTTTTTTTGCTTTTCGAGGCCGGAATCCATGACGGCATAGTTCTTCAGTCAACACGTCAGGATTAATCTCAACGGCGTCACGGTCTATTTTAATAGCCACGGAGGGGGCTGTCTTGTCGTCGATTCTCAGCCAAATTTGTGCGATTCCGTCTGGCATTACAAATTCTTCTACGTTGATTTTCCACCAGCTATAAGGGCTTACAGGCCTTCCTTCAGTGTATTGTTCTTTAGAAAGCTTGACTAAGTTTCTAGATTTGGCCCAGTCAGCCAATGTGTACGCAAATTCACCTTGTTCGTTAAATATGAGAGAAATCGGTTTGTTGTTTACACTTGTTGAGTCTGAATCGTTAATTAAGTGGTGGGTAGTAACTCCATTCCACCCCTTTCTTCTTAAAATAAATTTACCTTCTGATGTCGTTACGGGCAACGAAAATGTTTTTCTAGCGCGCTGATGGGATATGTGAGTTTTATTTTTCAAGAAAAAATCATATAGCATTTTATCGAATTTATTGTTTTTGCTTTGTTTTTTTTCTTTCCATAAATTCTGCAGTTTTTTCCAATGTTGAAGATACGGTAATTCAATAGGTTTATTTTTAAATTTAACAAATAATTTGCTTTCGATTTCTGATTCCCATTTGCTGGTTAATAATTCTGGAGTTATTTTCTTTTTTTCGGTTTTGTATCCAAGCTCAGCAAAGCAGAATGTGAAAAATTCATCAAAAGGCTTACCCTCTTTAGTGTTGAAATTTTCTATCCAATAGTTATGTAATGCCTTTCTATCGATAGTCAGGTATATATATCCACGTTGCTTTTCCTGCGTTTGAAAAAAATCTGAGCGAAACAACAATTCATATAGACCCAAATCCGGTCTTTGTAGATCAAAAACGCTCATGTAGTTTTTCGGATAATGTGCAACTTGATTACACAGCGGGAGCATTTCTTTTAGGTTATTAAGCGCTTTTTCATCTTTGATTATCTTCTTATTTCTTTTTTTGAAGAGTGGCCACTGTGCGGAATTCTCCCAGTCAAATCCTGCCCGGAATTCCACTTGGTCGTGCCCCGTTTTTTTGATGAGAACCGGTAAATAACGATCGGCGTAAAAACTATCCCGAGTGAATGACCTGTGCTCTATAAATCCATCGTGGGGTTTTCTGCGTTCCAGATCAACGGGCGTGTCCATTTTTTCAGGCGCTACGTATATATCGTAGAATATTACCTGGGGCGACTTGTGCCCCGATTGTCCTTTTGGAACCGGCAGAAAGGTTCTGTCCTCAGGAATATCCAGCAGAAAAGATCCCTGCTTCTGGTGTTTTTCCAAGGCGATCATGAATGCAAACTGTGCGTCCAAAATATGCGAATAAGGTTTTTGGGGTTCTCCATATTTTTTGATAAACTCAGCAAAGTTAGTGTGGTCTTGTTCATAGATATACCGGTAATCCCTGATGCCGTTTCCTTTGGAGCTGCTTACCGCCTCCACCGCAAAGAAATCGAAATCAATGCGGTCCTGCCATCCTCTGGCCAAGGCTTTTTTGTGCAGTTCATCGGCAAGGGCTTGAGCAAAATAGCGTTGAGTCCCATTAACAAAGGACCGTGTTCGGTTGGTGACGGCCTTGATGACTGCCTGGCGGATTTCCGAACTGCTATCCAAAAACAGGGCATGGCGGAATGCTTTTTGTTCATCTGGCTGTAAATTGATGAAGCTCAAATAGTTTCCGAACTTGAAACGCTTATTCTCTTTGTCCCAAATTGTTTTCTCTATCATATTTGTTATTTCGGTATCGTCGTCTGTTGCAAAATGCTGTTTTTTATAACCTTTTGACAGATTATCAAGGCCGTATGTCTTTTCTCCTTTACGTTCATTTCCATTTTTCGAAGCATAGATCAGATTGGCTTCATCATTGAGTGTACCGTATTGGGATGTTCGCGGGATGATATGGTCGATTTCACCATTCGTTATTGTTTCACCCGTATATGGACATAGCTGTCCACAAGCGTTCTTTATCCGTGTTTTCTTATCCTCAAGAAAGTTTTCAGTTTGGGTATTTTTAACAACCTTTCCAGTTTTCAGTTCCTTGAGCTTTGGCTCGAATTCGAACCTGTTGGACTCCGTAACAATAGGCACACGTACCTGATCTCCACTTTTCAGGGCCGACTCTATAGCCGGCCATCTATCCTGGGTGATACGTTTGGACAGTATCCGAGTCATCTTCTTTACTGCACCGTCGATTATTCGGGTAGGGATTGCCGGCAGACGTTGAGCCTTCGCGCCTTTAAGAATGTCCTCTGTGCTTTCCATGCGACGGCTATTGTCCATGCTGCATATAGGACACGATCGGGCGTTTCCGCTTCTCTCTGTAAAGGCGATGTTGTGTAGCTGGACAAAAGAAAAAACCGTTGCGAATTTTTTTGCCTTTTCCTCGAAATTACCACTAAAGAGCTCCTGGGCAATTTTTTGACTCATTGCTGTTGCTCGCTCTTTCAGCTTGTTCAAATCGTTGTTTTTGCCGGTTTGCAAAAGCAAATTGAGTTGACCTCTGTGATTTTTCTGTTTTGTGGCGGCATCTTTGCACAATGTCTGTAATCCTCTGAAAGTTTTGAGCCATGCAATTATCTGGTCATCCTCATCAGATTGAATTGTGTCGCGCAATACCTTAGGGGATATTTGAAAAATTCCAGCTAGATCATGTAATGATTGGTACTTTTTTTGACGTGTTTTCAAATTACAAAATGTGAGCATCTGATCTTTATCGTCGAAACGTCTGCTGTTTTCAAATCCTCGTAATTTTGTTTTGTTATATTCAGGATGTATAAATATTCTTCCATCACGCGCCCTTTGGCGTAGCTTATAATAGTGACATATCATATGAAGAAAACTTCCATCGGGAAAAATGCCCTCATCGTCAAAATCAGGCTCATTTTTTAACATATCTGGAAGTTTACTTTTATTTAATGTATTTTGAAGAGCAACAATGGTTTCATTGTCATGCCTATCTTTGCATTGTTGGCGAAGTTTTTTTGCATGGCTATAAATTTTATTCAGACATGCGGGATCATAATCTCTCCTGATATCGAGGATAAATTGTAACATGCGGGCATCAAGATGGGCACTGGTCCGTTTCTGGGAATCTGTTTTCAATTCTCCGGTAACTGTCTGATCAAAATATCGATTGCCCTTGCTGCTTGTTAATTTCTTAAAGGCCGTTCTCAGATCACCCAGATATTCCTTATGTAGGTTTTCAAGAATCGCTGTCCATGTTTGCCATTCAGGATAATGGACATCAAGGAATGCGGGATTGAGAACAAGGCTTTGGCACCTGGGAGGGCGACGGTTGTTCTGGCTTTGATAGGGGGGAAGCGTTTGTGCAGGATTTTGTTCAAGCCAGAATTCAATGATCCCTTTTTGGGATTTCCGATGATTTTTCCAGCGAATACGCAATGCAGTGTAATCTTGTTTCCCGTCACGAGCTTTTTCCGGATTTTTTGAATAATCAACCCTCCACTCCTTGCACAGCCAACGGTCGAACAATTTCGTCAACCTTTCTTCATCCCAATAGTCTCCATCGCGGTGCTTTGTGTCATTAAAATATTTTCGAAGAGGCTTGAGTTCCAGATTGGAAATATGGCCGATAAGGCGAGTCAGGTTGTCCGGAGTCAATTTGTCGAATCCCCCTGATTGCAGAGTGGTACAAAAAATTTTCAAGTAGGTGTGTGTATGATCTGTTTTTGTCAAAACATCTGAGACCTGCTCAAAATATTTTTTTCGATGCACGGCTCCTGAAGCAAGCTCTGAGTTGACGCTTTGCAGGGCAAAAACAAGATGGTGTAGGTTGTCGTTGATTGTATCAAATTTGGCATTTTCAAGATCAAATTCTTTCTTTTTGAAAATCCAGGGCGATTGTGTTATTTTTTCTTGTTTTTCCTTGAACTCTATTAAATTATTCAAGATTTGATCTAGCTTAGAGGGGGATTTCGCCCAATCCTGAAGTCTGGCATTCAGATCAGGAGGATAACACCCCCCGGCCTCTTGCTGAAATGCCTTAGGCAGTTCATTCCAGGCGTCTTCAGGAAATGCGGCAAGGATTTCTTGGCTATACGCCCCTGAGAGATAGCTGAATCCCCTGCGGTTCAACAGAAAACCTACAACTTGAGCCGTGTCCTTGTTCCACGGGAGACCAAACTTTTTTTCCCAGATGAGCCGAAATAATCGTTTTGCCATTTGCCTGCGGTCATATCCTCGGCGTTGGTGGCGTTTTGCTGTGCGATCAGTCATCAGCAGGGTATAGCCTTGCTGATCGAGATTATAGACCACGCCGTGGCGTTCTATATTTTCGGGCCTGGAATGAGCTTTATAAAATGCTGCATAAACACCTGTGTGTTTTGCTCCCAGATCAACGGCAATCGGGGATATGAATTGTTGTGTCTTGCCCATTTTCAGGATCTCCTTGTGTGCTGGATATTCTGTTTGTTTTTTATGATGACGGGGGACTCTCAGGGCGTTGGCGAGTGATTGGTTAGAGGTGTTTCCGGTTTGCGAAAGCTGTTTTCTGACACCATAGTATGAATGTATGGTGACAAGGATGTCATCAAATTGAGATTTCGTTACTTCTTTTGGGAGTCACTAACAAGGAAAAAAAAGAAAGATTATTTCGATGGTGGGTAGTTGTCTCTCATTCCAGGAACGGTGAACTCAATACATTCGGGCTGCCAGCAAAAAATACATGCCTTCTTGCACGATGATCTCCTTTCCTGTGACAGGATCTCATGGTCGTACAGGAAGGCACGAATAACGAACATAACGGCTCGTATAAGCAAATATTCCCGCATCCGGGAGTGGATCAGAATCTGACAATCAACTCTCCGAGGCATATTAGTGTATATATATGGTGCCTTGAGTGCGTTTTGGAGGCTCTCTCATTTCTTGTTTGCTATGGCAGGATGTCCTGAGTAAGAGACTCATGGGCTTGGACTCGGCACGTGCTGACCGTGGTCAGCAAATGAGTCCTGCTGCCAGAAGCAGGCTGAAGATCAGGGAGAGTTTGGCGGTTTTTGCCAGGGTCTGGTTGAGGGGGGAGCCGGTCAGGGTGTTCATCTCCCGGATGCAGACAACGGCCAGGGGCAGGGAGAGCAGGGGGAGGAGTGCGGCCCAGAGAGAGACTGCGCCTGCTGCGGCCATGATAACGGGCAGGGCATAGGTCAGGGCCACGAGGATCTTGAATTCCATCCGGGTTTTTTCGGGGCCGAGGATTACGGCCAGGGAGCGTTTTCCCACGGCTGCATCGGTTGTGATATCCCTGTAGTTGTTGACCACCAGAATGGCCGTGATCACGAAGCCCACGGGAAAGGAAAGGAAAAAGACCGTCCATGTCAGGTCCAGGGCCTGGACATAATAGGTCCCGCACACGGCCACGATGCCGAAGAATATGAACACGAAGAAGTCGGCCAGTCCGTGGGAGGCCATGGGAAAGGGGCCGCCGCTGTAGGTCAGGGCCCCCAGGACCGAGGCCACGGCTATCCAGAAGATGGGCCAGCCTCCCACCCACATGAGGTACAGGGCGATCAGACCTGCCAGGATGAGGACAAGAATCATGGCCTTTTTCACGGTCTTTGGCCCCATGAGACCGCTCTGAGTGACCCGGACGGGTCCGACACGGTCCTTGCCGTCGATTCCCTTGATTCCGTCGAAATAGTCGTTGGCCAGATTCACCGCAATCTGGAGTAAAAGGCATCCTGCCAGGGCGCCCAATGCCGGGAACAGGGCAAATACGTTATCGGCAAAGGCCGCGGCTGTGCCGACAATGACCGGCCCACCGGCAGCGGGCAGTGTTTTGGGACGGATGGCCAGCATCCAGGTTTTCAAGGTAATGGCTGACATGGGTGCGTTTTGGTTACGGTGAACAATGGTGGAGCAAAGTACATTTCACGGTCGATGGGATATATCCGGGCACCCCTTGCGGGTGCCCTTGTGTCATGGAGCGAGAGTAAACTTTCGGACAGGAAGGAATATTTCTGCAGCATAGTCCATCCGCAAGAAGTGCCCCTTCCGGTACATCGCAGTTCGGACGAAGGTATCACTCCTGTTGCCGTTTGTCGGCCTCACCCTGCCGACGATCGAATCCCCGCTTTTCTCCGGCCATGTCTGCGGCTATGTTGCCGAGCCTTGCGATTCCTTTTTCCATGGCCTCGCTCCAGATTCCGTCACAGCTCAATCTGATAAAGGAGTTGTAATTGTCCTGGGTGGAAAAGATCGGGCCCGGGGCGATGCCGATGCCTTCTTTTTTGGCCCGGAAGAAATAGTCCACCGCATCGATATTTCCGGGAAGTTCGACCCAGAGCACGGCACCTCCAGAGGGTCGGGTGGCCCGGGTTCCCGAGGGAAAATGGTCGGTTATGGCCATCTGCAGGGTTTGCATCTGACTGGAGATCGCCTGCCTGAGCCGTCGCAGGTGGCGGTCGTACTGTCCTGATTCCAGGTAGCCTGCCACGACCATCTGGGTCGGGGTGGCCGAACAGACGCTCGATGTGGCTTTGATTTCCAGGGCCTGGTCATACCGTTTGCCCGGAATCATCCAGCCCACCCGGTATCCCGGGGCAATGGTCTTGGAAAAGGAGGAGCAGTAGATCACGTTGCCGGTCTGGTCATGTTGTTTGTACGTGCCCGGGCGGATCTTGCCGAAATGGAGTTCTCCCGAGACATCGTCCTCGATGAGCGGGATGGATCGTTTTGCAAAAAGCCGGGCGATTGCCTTTTTTGCCGGTTCAGGGGTCAGACTGCCGTCAGGATTATTGAAATTGGACGATAGAATACCGGCCCTGATATCAAAGGTGTCCAATGCCGTTGCGATATCCTCGGGATCGACGCCGGTTCGGGGATCGGAACCGATCTCAATGGCCCGAAGACCGCAATTTTCCAGGAGCTGCAAAAAACAGAAATAGGTAGGGGATTGAACGAGGACGGTGTCTCCGGGGCGGGTCACGGTGCGCAGCCCGATGCTCAGCGCCTCCATGGCTCCGAAGGTGACCAGGATGTCCTGGGGCAGGACAGAAAAACCGGCGTCTATGGATCGGAAGCAGATCTGACGGCGGAGTTCCACGTCCCCTTCACAGGGAGCATATCCCAGGGATCTGCCGTTGTCGCGCGTCATGATCTCGCGCATGATCCGCGAAAGCGATTTGCAGGGGAGCAGTTCCGTGGCCGGGGAAATGATGGCAAAGGGGAGGAGTGAGGTGTCCCCCACAGCCTCGAGTACCGTTCTGATGAGCTGGTTTCTGTTGACGGACGTTGGCTTGAGGACAGGGCGGGGATTGCCTGCGAATGGAAGAAGTTTTCTGGTTTTTGAGGCCACGAAGAATCCCGATCTGGGCCTGGCCGTGATCACTCCCTGTTCCTCCATCCGGACATAGGCCTGGGAGACCGTGGAGATACTCACCTTCATGTGGGAGCTCAGGGAGCGCAGGGAGGGGAGACGCTCGCCCGGGGCAAGGGCTCCCGAGGCGATCAGACCCTGGAGATGGTCCTGAACGGCCTGGTAACGGAAAATGCGGGATTCCTGATTTTTCATGATGCCGTCAAACTGTTATGGTTTGATTTTTCAAAATCTGTATCTGTACTGGAAACAGATTATCTGATTCACCCTGAAACAGCAACGGATAATCTCAACAGGCAGACGCAGACACGGGTCGTGACCGTGTCACGAACCAGCAAGGAATGGATCATGGAACGAATCATGGAAGCCCGACAGGGAGAGACAATGCAGGTTTTTATTCACGCATTCAGACAGACAGCACCCATTGTCATGGGATATATACCCGTGGGGTTCGCCTACGGGGTTCTGGCCCAGAAGGTGGGGCTCTCTCCGCTGAACACGGTACTCATGTCGGTCATGGTCTTTGCCGGATCGGCCCAGCTCATTGCCGTGGGGCTCATGGCCGCGGGTGTGCCGCCTCTTTCGGTCATTATGACCACCTTTGTGGTCAATCTCCGGCATCTGCTCATGTCCGCGTCCCTGTCCCCGTATCTCAGGACCTGGAAAAAATGGCAGTTGGCCTTGTTCTCCTTTGAACTCACGGACGAGACCTTTGCCCTGCACGCAACCCGGTATGCCGAGGGGGAGCAGCTCAAGAGGGAGACCTTTCTGATCAATGTCATTGCCCAGTCGGCGTGGGTCACGGGTACCGTCCTGGGCATGGTCGCCAGTACCCTGATTTCCGACGTGAAACCCATCGGGCTGGATTATGCCTTGCCGGCCATGTTCATTGCCCTGCTGGTGGCCCAGGTCAAGGAGCGGATGCACGTGCTGGTGGCCATTGTCGCGGGAGGCCTGTCCGTGGGACTGGCCCTGGTCGGAGTCGATCGTTTCAATGTCATTCTGGCAACAATCATTGCCGCAACCATTGGCCTGGGGGTGGAACGATGGATCAGAAGATAATTTTCATGACCATCTGCGGGATGCTCGCGGTCACCTATATCCCCAGGATGCTCCCGGTGGTCGCTCTGGCCTCCAGGAATATGCCGCCTGCCCTGATCCGCTGGCTGGGATTCATCCCCACGGCCGTGCTTTCGGCACTGCTGCTGCCCGACCTGGTAGTACGCGAGGGGGGGCTTGATTTTGGCAAGGAAAATATTTTCCTCTGGGTCGCCCTGCCCACCCTGGTTGTTGCCTGGCGCACCAGGAGTTTTTTCGGGGCCATCTTTACGGGCATGGGGCTTGTGGCCGTGGCCAGGTGGCTGTTTGGGGTTTGAATAAGAAGGATAGGCAAAGAGTGACTATTCAGGTCGAAAAGTAGCTGCTCAACCAGTCGGATCTTCAAGGATACATGCATCCTTTTGATTTTTTAGAATGGCCGTCTAAATACTTACTGCAAAGAGAGCGGAAAAATATGACTGCACAACGGTTTTCACAGCGGATCCAGTCGGTTCCCAGGTCGTTTATCAGGGAAATACTCAAGGTAACGGCCGATCCCTCCATCATCTCTTTTGCCGGGGGGCTTCCCAATCCCGAGCTCTTCCCGGTCCAGGCCTTGAGTCAGGCGGCCGGTGATGTTCTAAGCGATGTCGGGCCTACGGCGTTGCAGTATTCCACAACCGAAGGTTTTCCGGCTTTTCGCGAGGCCATTGCCGCCCGGTATGCGGCCAGGGGGGTGCAGGTCGATCCCGATCATATTCTCGTGACCACCGGATCCCAGCAATGCCTGGATATTCTGGGCAAGATTCTCATCGATCCCGGGGACAAGGTGGTCATGGAGCGACCCGGCTATCTCGGGGCCATCCAGTCCTTTGGCATGTTCGAACCGGTATTCGAGACCATCTCTCTGGAGGATGGCAGGCTGGATATGGGTGAGCTCGAGCGGATTTTTGCAACGTCCCATCCCAAGATATTCTACGCAGTTCCCAATTTTCAGAATCCCTCGGGCATGACCTATGATCTGCAGACCCGCACCGCCCTGGCCGAACTGCTGCAGCGCTACCCGGATGTCGTCTTCGTGGAAGACGATCCGTACGGTGAATTGCGGTTTGCCGGGACATCGCATCCCCCGGTGTTCTCGTTATGTAAAGGGCGGTCGATTCTTTTAGGCTCCTTTTCCAAAACAGTCTCGCCCGGCATGCGTCTGGGATGGATGGTCGTGACCGACGATGCGTTGCGGGACATGGCTGTTCGGGCCAAGCAGACTGCGGATCTGCATACCAGTACATTCACCCAGCAGGTCATGGCCAGGTATCTTGCCGACAACGACATTGACGAACATATCCAGACCATCTGCCAGCGCTACGGGGAACAATGTGCGGTGATGTGTGATACCCTCGATGCCGAAATGCCCAAGGGCATGCGATATACACGGCCGGAAGGCGGCATGTTCGTCTGGATCGAACTTCCCGAGGGATATCGGGCCATGGAACTTTTCGATCTGGCCATAGCGGCCAAGGTCGCTTTTGTTCCGGGCATGCCGTTTTATGTGGACGGTACGGGTGAAAATACCCTGCGTCTGAATTTTTCCAACTCCGAACCCAAACAGATACGAACGGGGGTGGGTCGGTTGGCTGCGTGTATGCAAACCTTTTTGCAAACTCCATAGGCTGTTGCCCGCAATATGGGCGCCTCAAGGCAATAAACCCGAAAAAGGCATTACCAGATAAGCGGTAATGCCTTTTTCGGGTTTATTTGATTTTGATGAAATTTTTTTGTCCCACCCGGGGACAATCATCATCCGGCTCAGGAGAAACCACTCGAACCACCACAGGATCCTCCCGAAGAAAAGGATGATCCCTTGCGGGTAACGATGGTTGCCGAGACAAGTTTTTTGACATCCTTTGATCCGCACTTGGGGCAGGTGATGTCTTTTTGTGTGGTCGATGAGGTGATTTCCTCGAATGTCTCGCCACATGCGTTGCAGGAAAATTCAAAAAGAGGCATGCCTAACTCCTTGGGAAGAATGTTTTAAATGGGTTGTCTGCAGGGTCAATATTTTTTCGAACACTTCAATGATCCCTTTTCTATAATCAGGGAGATGATTTTGTCCATGGCGCCTTCATCTGCTTTAAATTTTACTTGTTTGGGGATGATTTTTAGGCTACCCGGAAATAAAAATGGGTAATGGGCACAGAGTCCTTCTTTTAGCTGGATCACCTACTCATGACGTAGTTAGTTTTTCAAAAAACAAGGAGGTAGTATGGCAGAGATCAAAACAATCCTTTGCGCGGTCGATTTTTCCGAATACAGCGCTGAAGTGGCCTCGTATTCCCAGACCCTGGCCAAGGCCCTTGGGGCGACGGTTAAAGTACTTTATGTGGCCCCATCCCTGACACAATACGTTGGTTTTCATGTCCCCCCGACCTCCATCGAAAGTTTTGTCGGCGAAATTGTTTCCGGTGCGGAAAAGACCATGGATGCCTTTCTGGAAGAACGGTTTTCCGATTGCCCGGCCGAAGGCGCCGTTGTCACGGGTTACGCTGCCGAGGAAATATTGAATTATGCCAAGGAAAATCAGGTCGATATGATTGTGATGGGTACCCACGGACGCAAGGGAATCGACCGGATTCTTTTCGGCTCGGTTGCCGAAAAGGTCGTCCAGACATCCGCAGTTCCGGTTTTGACAATCAGGCCTTCTGCCAAGTAGGTGGTTGTCATACAAATTCCCTGAGTCGTTAGCCGTGAAGCCTCACGGTCAACAAATAATAATCTGACGAGACCGCCACAGGGCCCGCACTCTTTGCAAGGGAGGGGGCCCTGTGTGTCGCTTCCAGCAATCAACGGGTAGGTTGGCCGTGATTCCTTTTCTGCAAAAAAAGACCACTGCATGCGGCCTTGATCTGGGCACGTCATGGCTCAAAATGGTATGTCTGCGCAATGAAAAGCAGGGGATCAGGCTGGAACGGATGGGGCACATGGCACTGCCTTTTCAGTCAAAGGGTGATTCCAAGGCAATAGGGGATGCTGTCAAAACCCTGCAAGCCTCCCTGGCTTTCAAGGACAAAGTCGTCATTTCATCCCTGCGCGGGCACGAGATCATCGTCAAACACATGCAGCTTCCCCTTGCCAAGGATATGCGTGCGGTTGTCGAAAAGGAGGCCAGGGAGCAGATTCCCTTTGATCTGACAGATCTCTATCTCGATTTTCATGCCATCAATCCTGCCGAGAAAAAAGCCAAAAAAGCCGAAGTCATGGTCGTTGCCACCAAGAAGAAGGTGGTCATGAATCTCGAGGCGACCCTGGAACTCGGGGGACTTGCACTTTCCATGGTGGATGTGGATGCCTTCGCCCTGAGCAATTGTTTCGAGTTCAACTATCCGGAACAGACCGAACCGGTCTATCTGCTGGATATCGGGGCCAATCAGGGTATTCTCGGGATTTACGAACCCCGCCGTCCCTTTTATTTCCGCGAACTCGGGTTTGGGGGACAACAGCTCACCCAGTCTCTTGGCAGGCAGTTGGATGTTCCCCACAATGAGGCCGAGGCCCTCAAGCGCAAGGGGCCTGAAGGATTGCCCGTGGATCAACGCCAAGAGGCCGTTCGGGTCGTCAAGGATGTTTGCCGGAATTGGTGCCGGGAAATCCAGCGGATGGAGCAGTTTTTTCAAACCTCCACCACCATCTCCGCCATGCCCAGGAAACTCTGTATTTCAGGAGGTGGGAGTCTTTTGTCCGGACTGATTCCCCTGTTTGCCGAGGAGTTGGAAATGGAGGTGAGCCCTCTTGATCCCTGGCGGAAGATCCTGGTGGATTCGAATCAATTCGACACCCACTACCTCAAGGCGTGTGGTTCGCAATTCGTCGTACCCACGGGTCTGGCCCTGCGGGGATGTCTATGATCACCATCAATCTTCTGCCCCAGAAGCGACGAGCCAGAATCTCGCACATCCATCTGGAACTTTTTTGGGTCGGGGTGTTTTTTGTCTGTCTGTTCGTGGGTATGGGGGGTGGGTATTATTTCGTCAATTCCCACATAGCGAATCTCGAGGCGACCAAAAACCAGCGACAGGCCGTGAAGAGCGCATTGCTGGTCAAAGTCGGCAAGGTGAACAAACTCAAAAAGGAACTCGAGGGGCTGGAGGTCAATGTCGAAGCCATTCGGACAATCCGCGTCCGTCAGGGGTTGCCGGTTCGTTATACCGACGAAGTCGTTTCACATATGCCCGAAGAAAAGATCTGGTTGGAGTCCTTTACCCTGAACGACAAGGGCGGGATCGAGATGAAGGGTGTGGCCCTGGATAATCAGGCTTTTGCGCACTATGTCAATGCGTTGCGGCAATCCCCTTTTATCGCCAGTGTGATCACTCGTCGAACCCAGCTTCGTCCCATTCAGAACCTCGAACTTGTGGAGTTTCAATGTTCGGTCTCGGCCCAGGCTCCTGAAACCAAGGAGAACGGCGATGACTAGACAGGAATTGATCAAGTCATTGGAAAAGCTGACCCTCGTTCACAAAATCCTGATCGTGACCGGGTTGGTCGTCGTGCTTGGAGCCGGGTACTGGTATTTTTTTCTGAGTCCCCAGCTGGACAATATGATCAAACTGCACAAGGACATTGCCACGATCAACAAGGATATCGATCGGTTCACGAAAGTATCTCTGCAGCTGCCAGCACTTGAAAAGAAGGTCCAGGCCAAGCAAACCGAATTTCTCTTTGCCCAGACATTGTTGCCCGAGGATGCCCAGGCCCTGGAGAGTCTGCTGGCATCTTTCGAGATGGTGGCCCAGGAGATGGGCGTAAGCTTCATGTCCTTTACATCGGGAAAGCAAACCGTGACCGAATTGTATGCCTCCAGGAGCGTCAGCCTGCGTCTGCGGGGAAGTTTTCATAATCTGATGCGATTTTTCGATACGTTGTCCCGATTGGATCGTCTGGTCCAACTCGACTCCCTGCGGTTGCAGCCCGTTGGAAAGCAACAGGACAATCAGGTATCGGTGTTGACTGCAGACAGCATTCTGGTTGTTTTCAGGGCCCTGACCCCCCAGGAGCGAGCGGCCAACCAGGCCGGAAAGACAAAAAAATAGGTAACTGTTCAGGTCAAAATTTAGCAGGAGCAACAGGCTGGAATATATCGTTAGATTTGAGTGCCAGCCCGTAAATTTCAGAGATTTAAGGATTTCAGAAATTTTAGAAATTGAGGACCTGGACGCTAACCGCTTGTAATTTCTTAAATCTCTTAAATTTCTTAAATTCGTAATTCTGATTCTTGAGAAATGCACCTGAATAGTTACAAAAATAGATCAGTGAACATCTTTTCAGGGAGTTTATCCTGCCATGGGCAGAACATCGCCATTGCGACATGTAGTGTGGGTGGTACTCACCGTCTGGAGTATGGGGTCCTGGATTCCCGGAGCAGTTACCTGTGCCGGCGCCCAGACTCAAACGTCCGGTCAGGTCCGGGATGGTTCTTCGCAGCGACCGCAATGGATGGAGCCTTCTTCGTATAGATACGATCCCGCGCGTCGATCCGATCCCTTTGTCCCCTTCATCCGCAAGGAAGAGCCTGTCGTCTTTCAAGGCGAGGAGGATCAACCGGATCGCCCTTTGACTCCCTTGGAACAGGTCGAAGTCACCCAGCTCAAGGCCATTGGTATCTTGTGGTATCCCCGCGGGGAGAAGCAGACCATGGCCATGGTCCAACTCCCGGACGGCAAGGGATTTGTTCTGCACAAGGGGATGCGTGTTGGCCGGCATGGCGGGGTCGTGGAGGAGATCACCCCGGAGGCTATCGTTGTTCGGGAACAGGGCCGGGATATCCTGGGTAAGCCGATATCCAGGGATGTGCTCATCAAACTGCACAGAAAACAAGGGGTTCAAAATGATTGATACGCGTCGGGTGACGTGGGTTGTTCTGGGATGCACCCTGTTGATGTGGGCCGGTATCTCCATGATCACGGGATGTACACCCGCCGGCAAGGGGAAACAGCCCGCACAGCCACGTGTCCAGGAAGAACCGTCTTCCCTTGAACCCGTTTTGGTTGCCGACGATCCATCCAGGGAGGTCGTGGTTTCCTGGGTCAAGGAGGATACAACCTATGTCCGAATTCCCCTGGCCGGGAAAACAGACGTCACTCCAGAGCTCGAGGGGAATCGACTCTCTCTTTCCTTTTCTCCGCCTCTTTTGCCGGTTGACCAGCCCAAGACCCCGGTAGGCGTCATTGCCGGATGGACCGATATTTCAGATCCTGCCGGAGGATTGGCCCGGGTGGACCTGGAACTTTCCCAGACGGTTCAGTTTCTTCTTTCCCGCCCCTCTCCGAAGATGCTGCAACTCATGCTCGTTCCTACGACCCAAAAGACCGATCTCCAGCAGGCCCCGGCCGCCACCTCCACCGCTGGGGGCATCGATTTTTCACGGAACAAGAGTGGTAATCTGTTCATCACCCTGGACCTGGGTCCGGATGTTCGGTTCACCCCCAAGGCAGGGGAAGAGGGCAAGATGGTTTTTCTTTTTGAAAAGGCCCGCATTCCGGAACGGTTGGCCCGGCTCTACCGTCTTGAAAAATTTTCCACTGTCATCGATTCCGCCTTGTTTCGTAATGTCGAGGACGGGGTATTGCTGACCATGCTCGCGGCGCAGAGAGTGCCTTTTCAATTGGATACCGGGCCACAGGGAATTGTTCTTCAATTCATGACCCGGGAGATCGATCGAACCGAGCGTGATTTGCGATTGCGCAGCGCCGCTCGTCCTCAAGTCGAATCTGAGGCTGTTGCCGATGAGATCGAGTCCAGGGAACAGGACAATCTTCAGGAAATGAACACCCTGTTTCCCGGAATGAAAAAGGAATATTCCGGGCAGAAGATCTCCGTCGATCTCCAGGATGCCGATGTGGAGCTTGTGCTCCGGCTGATTGCCGAGGTGAGCGCGCACAATCTGATCATCGACGACAATGTCAAAGGGCAGATCTCACTCAAACTCCAGGATATCCCCTGGGATCAGGCCCTGGATCTCGTTCTTTTGCAAAAGGGTCTGGGCGTGGTCGTCAAGGGCAATATCATGCGCATCGCCACGACCCAACAGCTTGAAAGCGAACGGGATCAATTGCGCCGGGCCAGGGAGGCGGCCCTCCAGGCTCGGGAAAGTTTGAGCAATCTGGAGCCGCTGCAGACCAGATACATGCAGGTCAATTACAGCACCGCCGCGGAAATTGAACCCAAGATTCGGGAGTTTTTGTCCTCCCGGGGCAAGATCAGCCAGGATGCCCGAACCAACATGCTCATCATCCGGGATGCCGGGTCCCAGCTGGACAAGATCGAGGCGGTGATCGAACGATTGGATCGCCCCGAGCGTCAGGTCCTGATCGAGGCCAGGATCGTCTACGCCACGGACAATTTTCAACGCAGTCTGGGTATCAATTGGTCGGGTGCCTATAATCACAACGATGTCAATTCCAGATACACCCGGAGATTCAATGTCAATGGCGTGGCCTTGCCGACCCAGGTCGGTGGGATGAATGCCGGCGTGAACTTCGCCAAGATTGCCGGGCTGGATCTTTTCACCCTGGACGCCCAGCTGCGACTGGGTGAACTCAAAAACATCGCCAAGACCATCTCCTCGCCCCGAGTGGTCACCCTGAACAACAACCGGGCCGAGATCAAACAGGGGACCAAGGTGGCCTACCAGGCGGAGTCTGAAAGCGGCGGAACGACCACCGAATACAATGACGCCATTCTTTCACTCTCTGTCCAGCCACAGATCACCCCGGACGACAAACTCATCCTGGATCTGGATATAAGTGATGACGCACCCGCCGGGGACGACATTTCCACCCGGTCCACCAAAACCAAGATGATCGTCAGCAACAACGAGACCATTGTCATCGGCGGGGTCCAAAAGTCCACGGAATCAGAAACCGAAGATCGGATTCCCGGACTCGGTTCCATCCCCGGTATGGGCTGGTTGTTCAAGAACAAGAGCAATCAGGTGCAGAAGGAAGAACTGCTCATCTTTATCAGGCCCAAGATTCTCGATTGAATCGGGACTTGGCATCTGTTGACGGATTTTTTAGTACCTTACTCGTGAAAGTCTGCCATAAAAAACAAGAAAATTCTCTAACCGCTTGAACCTAAAACTCAACACCTAAAACTTAAAACTGCGGCTTGGCCGCATTATGCTATGCAGCTCAAGTGTAACGCACTCAAGGATTTTTCAGCCATCTGGAAGAGCGATTTTCTGGGCCAAAAGGGATTTTTGCTTCCTGGTCCCAAATCCTATGTCATGGGCGAAACCCTGCAGGTGGATGTGCTCGTCACGGGCGAGCACTGGGGGAGTGTCGAGGTGATGCCGGTATGGCACAACCTCTACGGTGTTGAAACCGAATTGACCCCCCGGGGCATCTTTTTGCGCCTTATCAAGAGTGATCAGACCTTTGAGCGAAAGCTCGCCGCCCTGGGCTAGACGGCCACCCCTGCGGTTCACAACGTGATCACCCATATCCGTTTTTGACGGGTATGGGTGTGCCTTTTATGTTCTGTGTTCACCATTTTGCATCAAGGAAAATCATCATCATGAGCAATCTGTGCATCCGTCCCGACATACGGGACTTCGAGCCCTATGTGGCGGGTCGATCCATCGACGAAATCAAGGCGGCCTTCAAACTGACCTCGGTCATCAAAATGGCCAGCAATGAAAATCCCCTGGGAACCTCCCCCCAGGTTCAGGAGGTCATCTGCAAAAACGCAGCCCTGGCCTTCAGATATGCCCAGGCGGGCAATCCTGTGCTGCGTCGTGGTATTGCCAATCATCTCGGCGTTCCGGACGAATGTATCGTCTGCGGCAACGGGTCCGATGAAATCATCGATCTGCTCATCCGGGTGACTGCCCGGCCCGGAACGGACAATGTGGTTGCCTTTGATCCCTGCTTCAGCATGTACAAGGTCCAGTCGAGGCTGTGCGGGGTCGATTTCAGACAGGTACCCCTGAATGAGGATTTTTCTTTTCCCTGGGACGGATTGCTTCGAAGTGTGGATGAGCATACCAGGCTCGTTTTTGTCACCAATCCGGACAACCCCTCGGGCTACGCGGTTCCCGCCGAAGAGATACGTGCCTTTGCCGAGGGTCTTCCCCAGGAAACGATACTGGTCGTGGACGAGGCCTATATCGATTTTGCCGAGCCTTTGGAAACCTATTCCATGCTCCCGCTTTTTGACCAGACACGCAATATCGTTTTGCTGCGAACCTTCTCCAAGATGTACGGACTGGCAGGGTTGCGCCTGGGTTACGGGATTATGCCCGCTCATCTGGCCGATTACCTCATGCGCACCCGGTCGCCCTTTAGCGTGAATATCCTGGCGGAAAAGGCCGGGATGGCGGCCATGAACGATACCTCGTTTGTGGAGGCAACCCGGCAAACCGTACTTGAGGGAAGGCGGCAGCTCGCCCAGGGCATGGAGGCCTGCGGGTGTGAGGTGTATCCTTCCCAGGCCAATTTTCTGCTGGTCAGGCCCCCCATGGACCCGGTCGTTGTGTGTGACACCCTGCTCAAACGGGGGATTATCATCCGATCTCTTGGCAGTTACAATCTGAACGCATGGTTCAGGGTTTCTGTGGGCAGTCCCGAGGAAAACACTATGTTTCTTCAGGCCCTGGCGGAGGTACTTCGTGGGAGCTGAAACCCCGGACCAGATCTTTGTGGTCACTCTCGACGGGCCCGCCGGTGTGGGCAAAACCACCCAGGCCCGGGCCGTGGCTGAAAAACTCGGGGTTGCCTATCTCGATACCGGGGCCATGTACCGCAGCGTTGCCTGGATACTCGGCGAGGGGTCCTGGGATTGGCCGGAGAAAAGATTGGCCCGGGGGCTTGCGGGTGTGTGTTTTTCCATTCGCGGAGCCGGATCTGCAACTCGACTGTTTGTCAATGATCATGAGGTGGGCCAGAATATCCGGACGGAAACCGTGGGATTGTGGGCATCTCATGTGGCCAGGCTGCCCCTGGTGCGGCAGCGGCTGACCGAGGTGCAGCGATCTTTGGGGGAGCATGTTTCCCTGGTTGCCGAAGGGCGGGACATGGGCACGGTGGTTTTTCCGGGGGCACGGTTCAAGTTTTTTCTGGACGCCTCTCCAGAGGTCCGCGCCAAGCGACGCTGGCTGCAGCTTCAGGAGGCCGGGATCACGGAAGATCTGGGCACATTGACCCGACAGATGCGCATTCGGGATGAACAGGACAGAAACCGGTCCCTCGCCCCCCTCAGGCCTGCCGAGGATGCGGTGATCATCGATACCGGGGTGCTTGATCCCGGAGAGGTTCTCGAAGAGATTATTCGACATATCGGATAGAAAGGAGGCTGGAGGCGGGAGACGGGAGGCGGGAGACAGAAAAAGTTTTGTCGTCATCCCGGACTTGATCCGGGATCTTGAGGGAGGAGGCCGATAGCCTGACGTCAGAAACTGCCTTCGTGTCGTTCAAGATCCCGGCCTGCGCCGGGATGACGGTGAAGGTTGATAATTTCTCAACAAAAGCAAAAGAGAAAAGGCCGCATTCCCGGAAAACAGGGAATGCGGCCTTGTGGTGTGGCGGGAATAATCGAGAAACTATTGATCGTCCGTTTTTGCCTCGACCAGGGGTTTGTGGCGGCTCAGGTCGTAGAGTCCTCTGATGGGGAAAGGCAGGGTGTAGTTGGGGATTTTGTCCAATTTGATGGTCCCGATGGTCTTTCCCTCGGAAAAAGAGGACAGGGGGACCAGCCCTTTTGGAATGGGGAATCCCAGAGGCGCGGCCGTGAGTTTGGTCAACCTGGAGGCATAGCGGTTGGCGAGATAGTCGATGACCTGATCCCGCTCTTTCCTGGTGAAGGCCTCCAGGAGAACCTTTTTACTCCCCTCGGGATCGACTGACTGACCGTCCTTACGCTCGATGGTTCCCCCGAGAAGTTTGTCCCATTCGTAATCGTTCATTTCAGCCTTGTCCCAGTTTGAGCGGTACAGATGGACCTCGACATCTCTGCGCCCCTTGAAGGTGCGGATGACCATGGAAAGAACATAGCCGCGTTCAGCGGGCAGTGGCTGGTTGGGTTCGATTGAATCTATGTGCATGATTATTCTCCTGTAGCGTTGGTTTCCAGGGGTTCGATGCCGATAATGTTGGGAATGGGCCACAATCGTTCGCTGATGGTTCCAAGGAGGGGATTTTCATACTGTCCCATCCACGAACGGCGTTTATTTTCCAGGTTCAGGTACATGGCGGCTTCGGGCCCTCCCTCGACATACATAGCCCCTGCCAGGTCCATGGGCAAGTCGAGAAGGGCTTCGTTAAAGGCATGGACTGTCAGGGGAGTCTGGCAATGGATGAAAAGAACATTGCCCGCATTGTCCATGGCTATGGCGGCGATGCTGTGTTCCTTGGCATTTTCAGGCCAGAGATTGGCTCCTGCCGGACTGATCAGCCGAAAATTTTGGATGACCGTATCATATCTGGTGATCAGGGTACGCCAATCATCTTTTTTCCGGTCGATGATCCTGACGGCAGGCAGAGACGGGTCTTTGGGGTCAAAGACGAAAAATGCTCCGAAACGGGGGTTGATATATCCGTTGTTCACCAATCCCCGGGTTTTCATGTACCCGGTGCTTTGCTGTCTGTCCTCCCGGTACATGCTCGCATTGATGGCTGCCACAAGCTGTTTTTCACGACACCATTCTTCGAGTGTGGCGACCTTGGTGAATCGGGTTTTCTGAGTTATCAGCCTGAAGGAAAACAGGGCCGGATCGATCCTGAGCACCGCGATCGTTGGTGGCGGAGAACTGATTGAAGGGACCTCAAACGAGGCTTCCTCCAGTCCCGGAACAAGCGTTTCCCACGCACAGGCCTGGCCAGGGTGAAGGCCGATGAGGATGATGAACAGGACCGCCACGGATCCCTTCCGGGGAATAGTGACGCTGAAGATGGTCATCAAGGAGCGGCAAAACGTGGTCATGGTACATCAATCCCCAATTGATGACCGTACAGGGACCGTTTCCGCTGGGAGAAAACAAAGCTGTCATCGGGAGGAAGTCCCATGGTCACCAGGTACTCTTGAAAGAGTCGATGGTAGGTGGCACTGGTTGCAGTGGACGGATCAAGCCCCAGAAGTTTCGCTGTTTCAAAAATATCCCGACCTGTTCCCTCGATTTCCACAAACGACCCAAAGCAGAGAATATCCAGACATACCCTGGTCTTCGCAACCTGCCAGGTGGATCTGAATTTTTCATATTCCAGGATTTTTTCATATCCCAATCCCTGAAGAATGGCGGCCATGGAATCTTTGTCCTCGACCCTGCATTCACGTTCTTCAAGCTGTTTGAGGCCGGGAATGTTCGTCAGGGTGTCAAGAGGGAGCTTCAGGGTCACGGTGGTGACCAGGGCCTTGCGCAGACGTAAAAGCACGCCCTTGGCGAGCAGATCCCTGTTCTGGGAGTCATGGACCTGATTCGCCTCAAAATACCATGGGGCTATGGGATCACCATGGTGCTGCAGGTTCATTTCCACCAGGGAAAAATCCCGAACCGGGAATTTGGCTTCTGTTTCAAGAGTCATGATCCTGCCCAACCTTCTTGGAAGACGTATTTTTTTTCCGATCCTCTTGTCAATGGTCTGGCCATAGATGGCAGGGCGATGTGTTCTCATGGCCGACTCACCCCGCATGGGCAAGATGTCAGGCAACGGCTCGATAAACGATGCCTGCTTGGTTCAGACAGTCAAGCCGCCTGAAACGGGGCAAACCGGCCATGAGATTTCACTCGCCTGGAAGGGAACGAAACCGCCCTGCAGGCTTCCCTCTTCTTTCTTGTGTTTTTACCCGTGAGAGTATAACTAGCTTTTTTTTCAAAGAGGACATCATGGACTTTTTCAAAAATCGATACAAGCGTGAGGCCGTGGAAGTTGTTTGCCCTGTCTGCAAGCATTCCCAGATTGTCTATTTTCCGGAAGAGGAAATGCCACTTTGTCCCAAATGCAAGAAGAAGATGATTGTCAAGGAAGTGCTTACCGAAGGCAAGTATTGAACACCCAGGAGCTCTCTTGCGTCCAGTGATGCAGGGAATGCCTCGAGGAAGGTCATGCAGCCGGTTCGTCATACAATTGATTTCTCGTCAACTCAATGGAGGAAGATCAGGATGTCTAAAAAGATTATTTTGCTGCTGGTTGGATTGTGTCTGATGCTCACCCAGGGAACGGCCCTTGCCGGCGATTCGGCATTGGATACCATCCAGAAGAACGGTGAGCTCAGGGTTGGATTTGATTCAGGCTACATCCCCTTTGAGATGACCTCCAAAAAGGGGAGGTTCATCGGTTTTGATATCGACCTCGCCAAGGCCATGGCCAAGGCCATGAAGGTCAAATTCGTCCCTGTGAACACGGATTTCGACGGGATCATTCCCGCCCTGCTGACCAACAAGTTCGATATCATCATCAGTGGAATGACCGCAACCCAGGAGCGCAATCTCCAGATCAATTTTGCCGATCCCTATTTTTACGCCGGTCAGGCTGTTCTCATGAACAGCAAGCACAAAGGCACGATCACCTCGTACAGGCAATTCAACGATCCCAAGTTCAAGATCGTTTCCAAGCTCGGAACCACCGGTGAAATGGCCGTGAAGCGTCTTCTGCCCAAGGCTCAGTACAAGAGCTTTGAAAAGGAAGCCGATGCCGCCCTCGAGGTGATGAATGGCAATGCCGACGCCTATATCTATGATTATCCTGTTCTCAAGCAGATCATGCAGAAACAGGGCTCCAACAATCTCGTCATGCTCGAGGAGCGGTTCACCTATGAACCCCTGGCCTTTGGCATCAAACGCGGTGATCCTGATTTTCTGAACTGGCTGAATAATTTCATGCGTCAGATCAGAAACGACGGCACCTACGACCGGATTTTCACCAAGTGGTTTGAAAGCAAGGATTGGTACGAGGACGTTGAATAACTCCATTTCATCGTTGTCCTTGCGCTGAGCGCATGTGAGGTCAGGGATGGGGCAGGCACACTGTCTCGTCCCTGACCCTGTTTTTGATACGGGTGTATTTCCCATAAGCAGCAGGTGGTTTGTATGGCGGTATTTTCCGGGCTCGATCGTCCTCGCGGGAAGGCGTATACATATATCTGGACCGGGGTGTTTTTTTTCCTTCTCGTGACGGGCTGCTGGCTCATGTACGTGGCCTCGCAGTCGGTGGACTATACATGGCGATGGTATAGGGTACCCCAGTATTTCTACTATACAGAAACCGTGGACGTCCGATCGGAAATCGAGGGCGAAGTCGCCTCGATCAGCTCCCAGGGAAGCGATGTGATCATCGAGGTTCAGGGATACGGGGAAACCCTTTCCTATGAACTGCCCCAAGGGGAGCCCCTTTTGGATAAAGGGGATTTCGTGAGCATGGGAGATGTGCTCGGAACCTATGAGCAAGGCAGTCCGGGGGTTCTTCTGACCGGCCTGTGGATGACCCTCAAGGTCAGCTTCCTGGCGATTATCATGGGTATTGTCATCGGGTTGTTGACCGGTCTGGCCCGGATTGCCGAAAATCCGGCCCTGCGATGGTCAGCCATCACCTATATTGAACTCATTCGTGGCTCACCCCTTCTGGTCCAGATCTTTCTCTGGTACTTTGTCATGGGGACGCTCATCAACACGGTGCTGACCAAGAACGGCATTCCCCAGATACCCTCCCTGTGGTTCGGGGTCATTTCCCTGGCTCTTTTTGCCGGGGCCTATATCGCTGAAATCGTTCGTGCCGGTATCCAGTCCGTGCATCATGGCCAGATGGAAGCGGCCCGATCGCTGGGGATGGATTATGCCCAGGCCATGCGCAAGGTCATCCTGCCCCAGGCGTTTCGGCGGATTCTACCTCCCCTGGCCGGGCAGTTCATCAGCCTGATCAAGGATTCCTCCCTGCTTGGGGTCATCGCCATCCGGGAATTGACCAAGGCAACACGGGAAACCGTCTCCACCTCGCTGCAGCCGTTTGAACTCTGGATTGTCTGTGCTGTGCTCTATCTGGTGCTGACATTTACATTGTCCATGTTTGTCCAATATCTTGAGCGCAGGGCCATCTGATTATGATACATGTCAAGAATCTGAATAAATATTTTTATGTCCCCCAGGAAATCCATGCCCTGCAGGATGTGAATGCGCATATCCATGAAGGGGAGGTGGTTGTGGTTATCGGCCCGTCCGGGTCCGGCAAGAGTACCTTTTTGCGCTGCCTGAACCGACTCGAGTATCCCCAGAGCGGAAGCATTGTCATCGACGAAATGGATATCCTGGAAAACAGGTGCAATATCAATCAGGTGCGGGCCGAAGTGGGCATGGTCTTCCAGTCCTTCAACCTTTTTCCCCACAAGACCGTGTTGGACAACCTGACCATGGCCCAGATGACCGTGCGCAAGCGAAGCCGAAACGAGGCGGAAGACAAGGCCATGCAGCTTTTGAAAAAGGTTGGAATAGCCGAAAAATACCATACCAAGCCGGACCAATTGTCCGGAGGTCAACAGCAGCGGGTGGCCATTGCCCGTGCCTTGTGCATGGACCCCAAGGTCATGCTTTTTGATGAACCCACATCGGCTCTCGATCCCGAGATGGTCGGCGAGGTTCTCGATGTCATGAAGACCTTGGCCAAATCCGGAATGACCATGGTCGTGGTCACCCATGAAATGGGATTCGCCCGGGAAGTCGCTGATCGGGTCATCTTCATGGATCAGGGCCAGATTCTGGAGGAGGGTACTCCGGAACATTTTTTTACAAACCCGGAAAACGACCGTACCAAGGATTTTTTGCGACAGATTTTATAATCGTGGAGACCGCATCACAATGCAACGATCATGAATCAAAAGGCCCGATCAGTCCCCGCCCGGGGAGTGCTCGGGCCTTTTGGCTGGTGACCGCGGCCGGCACGTCTGACAAACCTTGAAACACGCTGCTTCCGGGATCCACTCCAACATATTGGGGGATACGTATGAAAAGTCGCATCCACGAGCAACTCGCCCGAACCATCGAGGCCAAGAATGAAGAGGCCAAGGGACTGGCCCTTGAAGAGATCAAGGCCCTGAAAAAAGATCTTCTCGAGCTGGAAAAGGTGCTTGGCGGAAAAAAGAAGCATACCTCCATCGCCCTGATGGATATCACCTGCGGGGCCTTTGAGGTCTATAAAAACGCAGCCTTGATCTTCCAGAACATGGAAATGCTCGAGGCCCTGCAGCAGGGACGAGAAGAAGCCAAGATCGTCGATTACATGGAGAGGAGAGGGGCTCGACTGCTCAAAAAGCCGGAAGGCTGGCATTGGTTTTCTCCCCAGGGAGAGATGATTTTTCTTGGGGAGCCCGATGACCCGGTCAAGGCAGGTAACAAGCTCAAGTCGCTTGTCGCCAGAAAGTCCAGGAATACGTCGCGTCCCGGCAGGAAAAAGGCCGCTGGGGCCACGCCCCCACCCAAGGCTGACGCGGAATTACCCCCCAACGCCTAGGCGCGGGTGGTCGAATCCGGATTCTCTTTTGTGCAGAAAAGAACAATGTTTGTTCCCTGACCATCTTGGTCTATCCACGTACATCTTTTTTTCAGCAGGGCGACCGGTGTTGCTAATTGACACTTTTGTAGATTTCGGGATAACCGACCCTGTGGTTGCATGGACAGTATGAAGGTACGCCACACAAGGCAGGTCCGTCGGTCAATGCCGCGGATCGATGGGATGTATTCACATTCAGTCACATGTTAGGAGGGAGTACAATGAGACGTTCGATTCTGTTGCTGCTGTGCGCGGCTTTGCTTGCCCTTGGAAGCGGTCAGACAGTCCTGGCCGAAGATGTCATCAAGCTCGGCGTTGCCGGCTCTCACAGCGGTGACCTGGCCTCGTATGGTCTTCCAAGTCTCAATGCCGCCAAGCTGGTTGCCAAGAAGTACAACGCCAAGGGCGGCCTGCTCGGCAAGCAGGTTGTGGTCATTGCCCAGGACGACCAATGCAAACCCGAACTGGCCACCAATGCAGCCACCAAGCTGATTTCTGAAGATGTCGACGTGGTCATGGGTCATATCTGCAGTGGGGCCACCAAGGCTGCCATGGGTATCTACAAGGATGCCAATATCATTGCCATGTCACCTTCCGCAACCAACCCTCCCCTGACGCAGAGTGGAGACTATCCCAATTTTTTCAGGACCATCGCCTCGGATGATAACCAGGCTCGCGTGGAAACCGACTATGTCCTGAACGTCCTCGGTGCCAAGAAAATTGCCATCATTCATGACAAGGGCGACTACGGCAAGGGCTTTGCCACCTTTGTGCAGCAGTTTATCGAAGAAAGCGGCAAGGCAGAAGTGGTTCTTTTCGAAGGGGTTACCCCGGGTGCGGTGGACTATTCCGCCGTTGTCCAGAAAATGAGACGTTCCCGGCCGGATGCCGTTGTTTTCGGCGGGTATCACCCCGAGGCCTCCAAGATCGTTTCCACCATGCGCAAGAAGCGGATCGACAGCCCTTTTCTCTCCGAGGACGGAGTCAAGGACGACACCTTCATCAAGGTTGCCGGAAAGTATGCCGAGGGCGCCTATGCAACGGGTAACAAGGATGTTTCCAGCAATCCCCTCTACATAGAGGCCGTTGAAGAGCACCGGGCAGAGTTCGGAACCGATCCTGGTGCCTTTTTCCCCCAGGCCTATGCAGCCTGCGTTGCCTTGCTGAACGCTATTGAAACAGCTGGTTCCACCGACTCGGCAGCCATCGACAAGGCCCTGCGAACCACCTATGTCGACACCCCCATCGGCAAGATCAAGTTCGATGAACGCGGCGATGCAGAAGGGGTTGGCTTTTCGGTGTATCAGGTCCAGGATGGCCAATTCGTCGAGGTGACCAAGTAATCCTGACCTCTGCAAACAGCTTACAAATACGGGACGAACATGGTTCGTCCCGTATTTTACAATCCATGCCCAACGGATCGTGACCGGTTGACCTTCGGCCCGGTTTCACGTTCCACAACCAGCGCGACCGGTACTTATGGACTATTTTTGGGAACTCTTTTTCGGAGGGCTGACCAGAGGAAGCATTTACGCTCTGATTGCTCTTGGCTATACCATGGTCTATGGTATCATAGAGCTGATCAATTTTGCCCATGGCGAAATCTACATGATCGGCGCTTTCACAGGACTCATCGTCGCAGGTGTCCTCTCCATGGCCGGATTCAGCGGACTGTCACTGCTGGTTCTGGCCATTCTCATTGCCATTTTTTACGCGGCTGCCTACGGGTTTACCATCGAGAAGATTGCCTACAAGCCCCTTCGTGGCGCCAATCGTCTCGCACCGCTGATCAGTGCCATCGGCATGTCCATCTTTCTGCAGAATTACGTTCTTCTGGCCCAGACCTCGGACTTTCTTCCCTTTCCCGGTCTCATCCCGGAATTCGAATTCATGGAACCCTATGTCTGGTACCTGGGTTCATCCGATCTGGTGATCATCCTGACGACCATTGTCGTCATGATCGGCCTGACCTTTCTGATCAAGTTCAGCAAGATCGGCAAGGCCATGCGGGCTACCGCCCAGAACAAGAAGATGGCCATGCTCACCGGTGTGAATGTGGACAGGATCATCTCCACGACCTTTATCATCGGCTCGGGGCTAGCGGCCATAGGCGGTGTGCTCATTGCCACGCATATCGGCCAGATCAATTTCTACATCGGATTCATCGCTGGAATCAAGGCGTTCACTGCAGCCGTGCTCGGCGGGATCGGCAGCATTCCTGGTGCCGTGCTCGGCAGTCTGGTTCTCGGGTGGACGGAAAGTTTCGCCACCGGGTATATTTCCAGCGACTACGAGGACGTGTTCGCCTTCTGTCTCCTGGTTCTGATTCTGATTTTTAGACCTGCCGGCATTCTTGGACGATCCACGACCCAGAAAGTCTGATGCAGTCTCACCGTCAAATCCTGAAGGAAGAAGTATGTCCGGCTTGAAAAAATCTTTGCTTGTAGCCATCTGGTTCATGTTCCTGACCTTTCCCTTGATGGTCATCAGGGTGGACACCATTGAGAATACCATCCAATGGCGTTGGTTCAATCTGCTCTACATCGGGATCGGGGCGTTTGCCCTGTCCTTTGCATGGCGATTTATGATGGCCCGTAAGGAGCAGGGTGACGTGGCCGACGCCAATGGGAAAACCAGGACAACCTGGACCCAGCGCATCCTGACCGAACCCAAGATCTATCGTCCTGCCATGGGTGTTCTTTTTGCCTTGAGCGTGATTTTTCCCTTTGTTGGCGATACCTATCAGACCAACATCATGATTTCGGCCCTGATTTACGTTGTTCTCGGTCTTGGGTTGAATATCGTCGTGGGGTTGGCCGGTCTTCTCGATCTGGGATATGTGGCCTTTTACGCCGTCGGGGCCTATTCCTACGCGCTACTCAACTATCATTTCGGGTTTGGTTTCTGGACCGTGCTGCCCATTGGGGCCGGTCTCGGAGCCCTGCTGGGCATCATTCTCGGTTTTCCTGTCCTTCGTCTGCGCGGGGACTATCTGGCCATTGTCACCCTTGGTTTTGGAGAAATCATCCGGCTGGTTCTTGAGAACTGGAATGCATTTTCCTTCGGTCCCAGTGGAATCGCCAACATCCCCCGCCCCGGATTTTTTGGTATGGATCTGAGCATGGATTCGGCAACCCTTTATATCTACTATATCATGGTCGCCATGGTCATCTTTACCATTTTCGTGGTCAACCGGCTTCAGGATTCCCGGATCGGACGTGCCTGGATGGCCCTGCGCGAGGATGAGATCGCCTGTCAGGCCATGGGTATCGATCGGACCAGGACCAAGCTGACCGCCTTTGCCCTGGGTGCTACCTGGGCGGGAATGGTCGGCGTGGTTTTTGCGGCCAAGACCACGTTTATCAATCCGGCCAGTTTCACCTTCATGGAATCGGCGATTATTCTTTCCGTGGTCGTTCTCGGCGGCATGGGCTCCATTGTCGGGGTCATGCTGGCCGCGTTCATCCTCATCCTGTTGCCCGAATATCTGCGGGCCTTTTCCGAGTACAGGATGCTCATTTTCGGTGCGTCCATGGTCCTGATGATGGTTTTCAGACCCCAGGGACTCATTGCCAATGTTCGCAAGAAATATGCATACAAGCATTCATAAACAAACCTTTTTTTTCAAATCAAACATCATCCGACAAGCATGAGCACTCAAGCCTATCCCTTACTCGACGTATCCGATCTGACCATGGATTTTGGTGGATTGCGGGCCTTAAACAGTGTGGATCTCACTGTGGCATCTGGTGAGATCGTCGCCCTTATCGGCCCCAATGGGGCCGGAAAGACGACCTTTTTTAACTGTATCACAGGGATTTACAATCCCACCAAAGGGGACATCCACATCTCCCGCGACGGGGAGCATCGTCGTCGGATCAACGGATTGAAACCCAACAAGGTCACTGAACAGGGAATGGCCAGAACCTTTCAGAATATCAGGCTGTTTCCCAGCATGACCGTTTTGGAAAATGTCATTGTGGGCCGTCACTGCCGAACGCATGCAGGTATTTTAGGCGCGATCATGCGGAACAAAACCACACGCAAAGAGGAACAGGACACGGTTGACAGGAGTTATGAACTCCTGAAAAAGGTCGGCCTGCAGCAGGTTGCCGACGAACTGGCCATGAATCTGCCCTATGGGGCCCAGCGTCGGCTTGAGATTGCCAGGGCCATGGCCACGGACCCTTTTCTGCTCCTGCTCGATGAACCCGCTGCCGGGATGAACCCCCATGAGACATCCCAGCTTGGTGAATTGGTCCTGCGGATCCGGGATCGCGAAAAAATAGCCGTGCTGCTGATCGAACACGACATGAAGGTGGTCATGAGTCTGTCGGACAGAATCTATGTTGTTGAATACGGCCAGGGAATCGCCACGGGTACGCCCGACGAGGTGAGCAAGAATCCCAACGTGATCAAGGCCTATCTCGGGGAGGAGCACGATGCTTAAGATCGAGGGGATCAACACCTTTTACGGGAATATTCAGGCCCTCAAGGATGTGAGCATCGACATTGCCGAAGGTGAGATCATCACCCTGATCGGAGCCAACGGTGCCGGCAAGACCACTACCCTCATGTCCGTGTGCGGCGTGGTTCCAACCCGGTCCGGCCAGATCCTCTTCAATGGCCGGCCCATTCACAAACTCTCCCCTGACCGGATCGTGCCGCTGGGAATCTGCCAGGTTCCTGAGGGCCGGCTCATTTTTCCGTACATGACGGTCATGGAAAATCTGGATATGGGCGCGTATCTTCGCAAGGACAAGGAAGGGATAAAAAAGGATCTCGACTATGTCTTTGATCTTTTTCCCATTCTTTCTCAGCGTAAGAATCAGGCCGGCGGAACCTTGAGCGGTGGCGAGCAGCAGATGCTGGCTATTTCCCGAGCCCTGATGGCCCGTCCCAAACTGCTCCTCCTGGACGAACCTTCCCTGGGCCTGGCACCTCTGATCATCAAGCAGATTTTCGATATTATCGAGAAGATCAATGCTGAAAGCAACACCACTGTTTTTCTGGTCGAGCAGAATGCCAATCAGGCCCTCAAGGTCGCCCATCGAGGATATGTCATGGAAAACGGGGCGATCACATTGACAGATACCGCTTTGTCCCTGATGAACAATAACGAGGTGAAGCGAGCCTATCTCGGATTGTAGCGCGCTTGTTTGACCTTGTCATGTTTGTGGAATCAAACCTCTGGAGGATTTGAAGGTTTTTCGAATCCGTATTGCCAGAGGTTTTTCATAATATATACTATCAAGCAGATGGAGAATGCCCCATGGAAAAAATAGTCGGGACCGGACTCACATTTGATGATGTCCTGTTACTCCCAAAATACTCCGAAGTGCTCCCCGATCAGGTCGATTTGGCCACCTATCTGACTCCCTCCCTCAAGTTGAACATACCCATGATCAGTGCGGCCATGGATACGGTCACCGAGTCACGTATGGCCATTTCCCTGGCCAGAGCCGGTGGAATCGGGATCGTTCACAAGAATATGTCCATCGAGCGCCAGCGTCTCGAGGTGGAGAAGGTCAAGAAGTCGGAAAGCGGGATGATCGTGGATCCCATTGTCGTGGATCCCGATGAGCAGGTGGGCAAGGTACTCGATCTGATGACCGAGTTTCGCATCTCCGGATTGCCTGTTGTCCGGGATGGACAGCTTGTGGGGATCATCACCAACAGGGATGTTCGTTTTGTCACCAATATGACGACCACGGTCAAAGAGGTCATGACCAGCGAGAATTTGATCACTGTTCCCGTGGGCATTTCCCAGGACGAGGCCAAGCGGCTTCTGCACAAGAATCGTATTGAAAAGCTGCTTGTCGTGGATGATCAGAACAAACTCAAAGGGCTTTTGACCATCAAGGATATCGAAAAGGTCCGCAAATATCCCAATGCCTGTAAGGATACCCTTGGAAGACTTCGGGTCGGCGCGGCCATCGGAGTAGGTGCTGATCGCGACGACCGGGCCGCCGCCCTGATGGAGGCCGGTGTGGATGTGCTGGTGCTGGATTCAGCCCATGGTCATTCGGCCAATATCCTCAAGTCCGCTGCAGCCATCAAGACCACGTATCCCCATTGTCAGCTCATCGGCGGGAATATCGCCACCAGTGACGGGGCCAAGGCCCTCATGGATGCAGGGGTGGATGCCGTCAAGGTCGGTATTGGTCCGGGCTCCATCTGCACCACGCGGATGGTTGCCGGTGTGGGTGTTCCCCAGGTGACCGCGATCATGGAGGTTGTGGAGGTGTGTCATGCCCGGGGCACTCGGGTCATTGCAGACGGTGGGGTCAAATTTTCCGGCGACCTGGTCAAGGCCATTGCCTCGGGGGCCGATTCCGTGATGATGGGCAGTCTGTTCGCGGGAACCGACGAGAGTCCCGGCGAGGCCATCTTGTATCAGGGCCGTCGGTACAAGATCTATCGGGGCATGGGCTCCATCGATGCCATGCGCGAAGGCAGCAGCGACCGGTATTTTCAGGACAAGAAGGATTCTCACAAACTGGTTCCCGAGGGTATTGTCGGACGCGTTCCCTACAAGGGATCCGTGGTCGACAATATTGAACAGATGATTGGTGGACTTCGTTCGGGCATGGGATATCTCGGTTGTTCCGGCATACAGGATCTCCAGGAGAAATCACAATTTGTGCGTATCTCTCCAGCCGGTCTGCGGGAAAGTCATGTGCACGATGTGATCATCACCAAGGAAGCCCCGAACTACCGGATAGAATCCTACTGATTGTTGCAAGCGGGATAGGCAGGACTGCGTGCGGGCTCGGATTGTGCCGTGCACGCAGTTCACGAACACGCATAGAGGCGGCAATCTGCCGCGATGAAAGGACATTTAGGTATGGAACGACCAGATACCGTTATCATCCTCGACTTTGGTTCCCAATACACCCAGCTTATCGCCCGCAGGGTCCGTGAAGCAGGGGTTTACTCGGAGATCCATCCATGTACCATGGAATTGGATGCCCTCCGCGAGCTGGACCCCCAGGCGATTATTCTTTCCGGGGGGCCGGCATCGGTCACTGATCCCGATTCCCCGACCATCGATCAGGAAATCTTTGGCTGGGGCATACCCATTCTGGGTATCTGCTATGGGATGCAGCTTGCGGCCAAACTTCTTGGCGGAGAGATCGCCCCTGCCAGGGACCGGGAATACGGCCGCAGCGAAATTGAATTCTGCGAATCCTCTCCGCTTTGGGAGAATCTCGATCTGGACACCAAGCTCAAGGTCTGGATGTCCCACGGTGACAAGGTCCTTATGACCCCACCTGGATTCTCGGTAGTCGGAAAGACCGAGACCGTGGATGTCGCAGCCATGGCTGATGAGAAGCGTCAGATCTATTGTCTGCAATTTCATCCCGAGGTCATGCATACCGAGCGGGGTGACACCATTCTGGGCAACTTTCTTTTCCACATCGCCGGGCTCAAGGCCGAGTGGTCCATGGCCTCGTTTATCGATAGTGTCATTCCGGCCCTGCGCGATCAGATCGGGGACGCCCAGGTTGTCTGCGGCCTGAGTGGCGGCATTGACTCCACTGTGGTTGCGGCCCTGCTTCATCAGGCCATAGGCAAGCGGCTTCATTGTATCTTTGTGGATAACGGCCTGCTTAGAAAGAACGAGGCCGAAGAGGTCATCGGTTTTCTGCAGGAGCATTTCGATCTGAACCTCATCCACGTCAAGGCAGCCGATCTTTTCCTGAACCGCCTTGAAGGAATCAGCGACCCCGAGGAAAAACGCAAGATCATCGGGCACACCTTTATCGAGGTTTTCGACAAAGAGGCCAAGGCCATTCCCGGGGTGTCTTTTCTGGCCCAGGGAACCCTGTATCCCGATGTCATCGAGAGCGAATCCTTCAAAGGTCCCTCGGCAGTCATCAAGAGTCATCACAATGTGGGAGGGCTTCCGGAAACAATGAATCTTTCCCTGGTCGAACCCCTGCGTGAACTCTTCAAGGACGAGGTCCGCAAGGTCGCCCAGCAGCTTGGCATGCCTGACTCCATTGTCTGGCGGCATCCGTTTCCCGGGCCGGGGCTGGCCATCAGGATCATCGGTGAGATCACCAAGGAACGGCTGGATATTCTCAAGGATGCGGACAAGATCGTCACCTCGGAACTCAAGGCCACCAATTGGTATTACAAGGTCTGGCAGGGGTTTGCCGTATTGCTCCCCCTAAAGACCGTCGGGGTCATGGGAGATGAGCGAACCTACGAGAGCGTGATCGCCCTGCGTATCGTGGACAGCGTGGATGCCATGACCGCTGACTGGTCCAGGATTCCCTCGGAGGTGCTGGCCAGGATTTCCAATCGGATCATCAACGAGGTCAGGGGAGTCAATCGCGTGGTTTTGGACATTTCTTCCAAGCCACCGAGCACCATTGAGTGGGAGTAGAAAATCGGGCTGGAAAGACTGGTTTTTTGATCGGTAATTTTGTACACGTCAAAACCGCAGGATGTGGAGCATGCACCAACACCGGCGCAAGCGCCCCGGCCTGCGGTTTTGACGTCAGATTGTCTGATCCGTCCATGAATGGACGGATCTTCGGCCATCCACTTCAGCAACGGTTGGAACATGTTTGGAATAGGTACCACTGAAATACTCATAATTCTGGTCGTGGCCCTCATTGTCATTGGCCCCACGAAGCTTCCCGAGGTCGCCAAAACGCTTGGCAAGGCCCTGGGGGAATTCAAACGGATGAGTTCCGACGTCAAGCGAACCATCGATCTGGAGGCGGAACAGGCCGAAGAAGCCGCACGGACCAAGGCGGCGGACAAAGAGCTTTCTGCCCAAAAAAAGAGTGCTTCCTCAGAAGAAGCTGCGGCCAAGGCCAAGGCCGAGGTCGTTGACGATGAAGATGGTTCCAAGGACGTTGCGGACAGCGGTGCGACCGGCAAGGAGGCCTGATCCCTCATGGCTGAAGAACAAACGACCACAGCTTCCTCTTCGACCTCGACCGCAACGGAATCCGAACCCAAGACCGACAAGGGAGATGAGATGACCTTTACCGGTCATCTCAACGAGCTGAGAAAACGTCTGGTTCGGTGCATCGTTGCCGCGATCATCGGCTTTCTGGCATGTTATGCCTTTGCAGAGAGATTGTTTGATCTGCTCATGGCCCCGCTTATCAAGGTCCTTCCCCCTACAAGCACCCTTATTTTCACCTCCCTGCCCGAGGCCTTTTTCACCTATCTGAAGGTTGCTTTTGTGGCCGGTCTTTTTGCCGTCAGCCCGTATATCTTCTACCAGATATGGAAATTCGTGGCCCCGGGACTCTACGATACAGAACGCCGGTATTTCATCCCCATGGCGTTTTTTTCAGCCCTTTTTTTTGTCAGTGGGGCCCTGTTCGGCTATTTTGTCGTCTTTCCCTTCGGGTTCAAGTTCTTCATGGGCTTTGCCACGGAACTCATCCGGCCCATGCCCACCATCCGTGAATATCTCGGCTTTTCCCTGAAGTTGCTCATCGCCTTCGGGGTCATTTTCGAACTTCCCCTGTTCATCTTTTTTCTGGCCCGACTGGGCATGGTCACGGCCGACGGATTGAGAAAGAAACGCAAGTACGCAATCCTGTGTTCCTTTGTCGTTTCCGCCCTGCTCACCCCTCCGGATATCGTTTCCCAGACACTCATGGCCGGGCCTTTGATCATCCTGTACGAGCTGGGTATCTGGGTGGCCCACTTTTTCGGCAAGAAAAAGAAAAAGCCGGCCGAGGAAGAGGTGGAAGACAAGGATGTGGCCACCCGGGACTAGGGCGATCCCTTGAAAGGGTCTGAACGGCCGGATGGATATCTGCATGTTATCTCTGATTGAGGAAACCGACTATGAATATACGTTACGCGCATGTTGAACGGGTCACCAGCGAGACCACCATTGAAGTCGACTGCACCTTGGACGGATCCGGTAACTCGTCCATCAGAACAGGGTATGGTTTTGCCGACCATATGCTCGAATTGATGGGCTTCTGGGCCGGATTCGATCTGGAGATCCATTGCAAGGGAGATTACCATATCGATGCCCATCACAGCATCGAGGATATCGGTCTGGCCCTGGGAGAGGCCTTTTATGAGGCATTGGGTGACAAATCCGGGATCGTTCGGGTCGGTTGGGCCAAGATTCCCATGGACGAGGCCCTGACCGAGGTGCTGGTTGACATATCCGGCCGTCCCTACCTCGTGTACGAGGAAAAGGACCTGCCCCCCATCATAGCTGGTCAGGAAAAGGATCTCTGGAGGGAATTTTTCAAGTCCTTTGCCATGAAGGCCGGAATCAATCTGCATATTCACATCCTCTACGGAATGAATGGGCATCACATGCTTGAATCCGCGTTCAAAGGGATGGGTATGGCCCTGCGTCAGGGGGTATCTCGGACTGAAGGTGTTATCTTCAGCACCAAGGGGGTTCTGGATTCGTGAAAACTCTTTCAAGGATTGCCTGGGTTCTGACCCTTGTCCTGTTCGTTTGCTCCTGTGCTCCCAAGACGACCACACCGCCGATTCCGCCCGATGTCCGGCTGGCCGTGGCCGGTTCTTTCCAGCCCGCTCATGGCTGGGAACTCATGGCCGGTCATCTGCCGGAAGAAAGCAGTGCGGTTTCTCCCGAGGCGTTTGGTTTCATGGATAGGGAAATCGCCTCGCAATTGGCTCAGCGCAAGGAAGCAGCCCCGTTCATTGCTCCGGGTGTGGTCAGGCAGTGCCGGGAAATTTTACTGGCCAAACAGCAGCGGTCCAGGATTTCGGCCCTGTCTTTTTGGATGGATGTGGCCAGATGCATTCCTGCCGACTACCTGCTGGTGCCGTATGTGTTCCAATGGCAAAAACGACAGGGCAATGAATGGAGTGTCAAGCAGCCCGCAGGGTTGGTTTTTGATCTCTACCTGATCGATGTTGCCAGCGAGACGGTCAGACGGGCCCACTATGAAGAGGTGCAGCATTCCCTGAGCGAAAATATGCTCGATGCGGGAACATTTTTCAAACGCAAGGGCAAGTGGATCACTGCCGAACAGATGGCCAGGGAAGGAGTGGCCAAGTGTCTCGAGGAGCTCGGATTATGATTTTGTTTCCAGCGGTGGATATCAAGGACGGACAATGTGTGCGTCTCAAACAGGGGGTCGAGGATCAGGTCACGGTGTTTTCCCCGAATCCGGCGAGCATGGCCCGTCAATGGGTCGAGATGGGGGCCACGTGGCTCCATGTGATCGATCTGGACGGTGCTTTTAGTGGGCGCCCCAAGAATTTCGAGCTGATCCGAGAGATGTGTTCCCAGGTGGATATTCCGGTCCAGCTTGGTGGGGGGATTCGTGGCCTGGATGTGGCCAGGGCCTATCTGGATGCCGGTGTCACCCGTCTGATCATCGGGACCATGGCCCTTGAGGATCCCGAGATGTTCGAACAGGTCTGCACCGCCTTTCCCGGCAGAATCGGGGTTTCTCTGGACGCCCGTGACGGTGTGCTCAAGACCCGGGGATGGGTGGAGGATGCCGGAATGCGCGTTGCCGAGGTCGTTCCCCGACTGGAGCGTCAGGGTGCCGCTTTTTTCATCTACACGGATATTGCCAGGGATGGGATGCAGTCCGGAGTGAACGTGAAGGCCATGGAGGAACTGGTCGATCTGGCATCGGTTCCCGTGGTCGCTGCCGGGGGCATATCCACCCTTGCGGATGTCCAGGAACTCTATCCTCTTGCCAGACGCGGCTTGCAGGGCGTGATCACCGGCAAGGCCATCTATGCAGGGACCCTGGATGTTCGTGAGACCCTGGCCTGGCTGGCTGCGAGAAAATCAGAAAACGATCCATCGTGACACGGTGACGCAACTCCCGTGACCTTTGCGCTTCACGGTTTCGGGATCACCCGACAGGTTTCATCGCCGCAAGGAGGTTGTGTGAAAGAGAGCTCTCCCCTGATACGTTTTTTAAAGGTGAACGCCTTTGCCTCGTCGCAGAAGTTCAAGCCCTTCGAACTGAAGATGGAGGCCCACGGACTTCCTGATATCGTCATCAACGTGACCAAGTATTTTTATCACCAGCTGCTCAACGGTTCCTTGGGCAAACTGACTGAAGGGGATATTTCACCGGTTACCCCGGAAGAGATTCCGACCTATGAACAGGCCCGGGAATTCAGCGAGATCGGGGAAAAGGCCCTGGGCAAGCTGGCCATCATCAAACTCAATGGCGGTTCCGGGACCTCCATGGGACTTGAAAAAGCAAAAAGTCTCTTGCCGGTTCGCGGTGACCGGACCTTTGTGGACATTATTGTTCGTCAGGTCCTCAGGCTGCGAGAGAAGACCGGCAGAGAAATTCCCCTGGTCTTCATGAACAGCTTCCGGACCCATCTGGATACCATGCTGGCCATCGAGGGGTTTGACAACGGTTCCACTCAGGTCCCCCTGGCCTTTATCCAGCATAAATCTCCCAAGATCATGCAGGATGATCTTTCACCCGCTGTGTGGCCGCAGAATCCTGAACTGGAATGGAATCCGCCCGGACATGGGGATATCTATACCTCCATGGTCACTTCAGGCACTCTGCAAAAGCTCCTGGATGGAGGATTCGAGTACGCCTTCATCGCCAATTCGGACAATCTCGGAGCGGTGGTGGATCCGGCCATTTTCGGGTTCATGGTCAACAATGATCTTCCTTTTCTCATGGAAGTGGCTGACCGCACCATTTCGGACAAGAAGGGCGGGCACCTGTGCCGGATCAGGGAAAATGGTCGTCTGGCCCTGCGCGAGGTGGCCCAATGCCCGAGTGACGGAATGGATGATTTTCAGGATGTGAAAAAATATGGGTTTTTCAATACAAATTCAATCTGGGTCAACCTGAAGGTTCTGGAAAAGGTTTTTGTCTATCACGGGATGATGCCTCTGGATCTGATCGTCAATGAAAAGCATCTCGATCCCCGGGATGACAGTTCTCCCTGGATCTATCAGCTCGAGACCGCCATGGGCTCGGCCATCTCCTCGTTTCGTCATGCCCAGGTTCTGCATGTCCCCAGGACCAGGTTCGCCCCTGTCAAGACCTGCAATGACCTGCTCAATGTCATGTCGGACAATTTTGTGCTCTCGGACGACGAAACCATTGTTCCCAATCCCGAGAGAACCCTGGGCCCCATTTCCATCGATCTGGACAAGCGGTATTTTTTGAAGATCGATGATTTTCTGGACCGCTTTCCGCACGGAGCTCCGTCCCTGCTGCAATGCAGCTCACTCACCGTGGAAGGGGACATTGTCTTTGGCAAGAAAATCGTTCTCAAGGGAGATGTGGTCATTCGTAATCTGACCACGAACCAGATCGTGATCAACCAGGATGAGCTCGAGGACAAGGATTTCAATCTCTGCTTCAAGACCAGATACGTGACTACCTTCTGAAACGATCCGCACGCAATGAGTGTACAAAAAAAGCCCCGTAGATTACGGGGCTTTTTTTTGTACACTCATTGGTCTCAAATCGTTCGATTATTTGCACCATGCCGGAAACATCAGACCTGGAAGCCAACACGGATTGTCTGGTCCCCTTGATAGCTGGCAATCCGTTCTGATCGGGATCTGTTTCAGGTCGCTTGGGAGGGCGTCTGCATCTCTGAAACCCCAAATTTTTTAAGTCCTTCTGCCAGAGCGGCCAGCTTGGCATCCACGGCAAAATTGACGGTATCTTCAGGATAGCCACCGCCTTCTTTGCGTTCACCAGGGGTTTTGCCGGTGAGAATATGCATACCCTCGTCCACATGGGAAACCGCCCAGATGTGAAAATCTCCTTTTTCCACGGCCTCGACCACTTCATGACGGAGCATGAGATCTTTGACATTACTTAGGGGGATGATCACCCCTTGTTCGCCTGTTAGGCCCATATGCCTGCAGCAGGAATAAAAACCCTCGATTTTCTGGTTCACACCGCCTATGGCCTGGATTTCTCCCTTTTGGTTGATGGATCCGGTCACGGCAATGCCCTGGTTGATGGGGATTTCAGCCAGGCTCGAGAGCAGGGCGTATACCTCGGTGGAGGAGGCACTGTCTCCATCCACCCCTGAATAGCTCTGTTCAAAGGCTATGGACGCACTCATGGCCAAGGGCTTGTTCTGGGCATACTTCTCGCGCAGATAGCCGGACAGGATGAGCACCCCCTTGTTGTGGGTGGCACCGGAAAGATCGGCTTCCCGTTCAATATTGATGATCCCGGCCCTGCCCATGGACGTGGTCGCTGTGATCCGGCTCGGTTTGCCGAACATATAGTCTCCAAGGGCGTAAACGGCCAGACCGTTGACCTGGCCGACGACCTGGCCCGTGGTGTCGATCATGATCGATCCGCGATCGATCATCTCCTGAATTTTATTCTCGATCAGGTTGGAACGGTTGATTCGGGCGTCAATGGCTTTATGTACGTGAATGTCCGTGATCGTCTCGGCCTGATCCTGGATAGCGAAGTAATTCGCTTCCTGAATGAGGTCGCCAAGCAGGGGAAAGGTCGTGGCTAGTTTTTCCTGTCGACCGGCCATGCGCACGGCCTGTTCCACCAGGGAGCATACCCCGTTGCGGTCAACGTCCTTGAGATCGTGTCTATCGGTCTGGGAGCGGACAAAGGATGCCAGGGAGAGGATGGCGTTCTCTGTCCGGTCCATGCTTTGATCGAAGTCCGCCCTGACCTTGAAAATCTTGGCCATGTCTTCATCATAGGCCCGCAGCAGGGCATAGACTCGGCTGTTGGAGAGTACGATCACCTTGACATCCATGTCGATGGGCTCGGGTTTGAGTCCGGTGGTGGTGAAGAGATAGAAGGGGTCATAGGTCTCTATCTCCATTTTTCGACTCTTGAGGGCCCGCTTGAGGGCGGGCCAGACACCCGGCTCCATCAATGCGTCCATGAGATTGAAGATGAGATACCCGCCATTGGCCTTGACAAAGGAGCCCGCCTTGATCCTGCTGAAATCGGTTCGCCACATGCCGCTGCGATCCACGACCCGTTCGATGGATCCGAACAGATTCCGGTAGGTGGGATAGTTTTCCACAATGACCGGGACACCCTGCTGGTCCGTATGGTCCGTCAGCACATTGACCGTATACAGGGTGAACGGATCGCCCATGGGCATCATGGCCTGGACCATCAAAGATTCCTTGGAGGCCGGTTGGAAAATGCGCATGTTTTCAAGCATGTCATCAATCATTCCCGACAGATAGTTCTCAAGGATATCGGAATCATAGGACTTGATCAGATGATCCATGTGTTCACGGGCCAGATTGGTGAACATGATCTGATCGACCTTTTTGTTTTTTGCCTGGATTTCCTTTTGCAGCTCCCGGATATCCACAAAGGTGGCATCGATCTGTTGACGGATTTCCTGATAGTCTTTTTTGAGCTTTGCCAATTCATCTTTGGGGAAACGTCCTTTTTCCGCCATCTGTTCCACTTTGACCAGAGGCATGGGCTCGCCGTCTACCAGGGGCATGACGTCAGGAGGGTGTCCCTGTCTTCCCTGAATGGTCACCAGAGCGAACCCGGCCTCTTTGACCTTTTTTTCTAGGTCCATGAAAAAACGGGTTGTTTTTTTCTCATAGGCCTCGCTGATCTCGCTTTTCCGGTTGATATATTCCTGGCTCTCAAAGAGCTGGGGAACCTCTTTTTTCAGGGTTTCGACCAGGTTGCGCATGTCTTTTTTGAGCTGCTGTCCCTTGCCCGGTGCAAGACGGAGCAGGACCGGTGCTTCGGGATGTTCGAAGTTGTGGAGATAGCAGAGGTCATCGGGTACCCTGGGCGCCTTGGCGGCCACATCGTGTACGAGCTGTTTGACCGTATCCATGCGGCCGGTTCCGGCCTGGCCGGTAACAAAAATATTGTAACCGGAATTGCGCATGCCGATACCAAAGGACAATGCCTCCACAGCCCTGTCCTGGCCCAGGATGGTTGTCAGCGGGTCGATTTCACCCGTGTCGGCAAAGGGAAGACTGGCCGGGTCCATGCGCCATCTGAGATCGGAAATGGATAGCTCGAAAGAGGTGGGGTGTTCGCTCATACCGGTTCTCCTTGATGCAATGTCGCTTTGGGTTCCTTGATCGCGTGTCATTCACACGCGACGTGTCTATGACGTGATGCTGACCTGGATTTTTTGTCGTTCCGGTGTTGTTTTTCTGGGCAGGGTAATCATCAGGGTCCCTTCCTGGTAGGTTGCCTTGATGCCATCCTGCAGGATGTTCCCGGAGAGGTTGACCCGGGAGGAAAACTTCTGGGTGGCAGGCCCGTGTAAACTGGATGGCGGCAGATTCTGTTCTCCCTGGATGATCAGATCGTGATTGATCAGAATCACCTCGAGGCTCCGGGTGCACAGGTTGGGAATATCCATCTTGACAATAAAGGATGCCTCGGTCTCAAAGGTGGTTATTCGAGGACTCCTGGCAAGAAGGTCGCGGTAGAAGGGGTGGCTGAAGTCCTGCATGAAGCTGGTCAGCAGCTCGTCCATGTCGTGTTTGATTTTTCGAAGCTCTTGATTTTTCCAAAGGATCAGGTCAGACATGTCGTTCCTCCGTATGACCGGGTCGATGAAAGATGATCTCGATGTTTCCATACACCCTGTTTTCTCTGTTGACCATGATTATGTTTCCCGCAGGCTCCTGTTCATGCCAAGAAAAACGACAGCTACACAACGCGTGCCGGTTGCACCGGTTTTTCCAAAACGATGTGTGGGCTCGCACATGTCTGTTTCCGGAGGGCTCGCCCTTGCCTTTGAACGCATCCGGCAGGTCGGGGGAACCGCGTTGCAGATTTTTTCCCGCAATCAACGGCAATGGAAGATTCCGCCCCTCGACCCCGAGACTGTGGCGGATTTTGCCCGAGAATGGAACGCATGGGGGCCCTACCCGGTTTTCATCCATGATTCCTATCTGATCAACCTTGCAGGCACGGACACGGAGAGGGTTGTGCGGTCCGTGAATAGTTTTGCCACGGAGTTGCAAAGGGCCGAGACCCTGGGGGTCGGCCATGTGATCACCCATCCCGGATCGCACCTGGGCGCGGGGGTGCGCAACGGGCTGGCCACCTATGTGAAGAATCTGGACCAAGCCCTTGAACAAAGCGAAACAGCGCAGGTAAACGTTCTTTTAGAGACCACGGCCGGCCAGGGGACGAACCTGGGTTCCCGTTTCGAAGAACTGGCATGCATCCTTGATGAGTCGAACCACACGGACAGGCTGGGAATCTGCTTTGACACCTGCCATGTGTTTGCCGCAGGATATGATCTGGCTACGCCCGAAGGGTACACGGCCACCTGTGATCGGTTGGATGCATTGGTTGGGCTGGACCGGATCGGCTGTTTTCATTTGAATGATTCGCTGTTTCCCTGTGGCGCCAAGCGTGATCGCCATGAACATATCGGCAGGGGATATATCGGCGAGAAAGGATTTGGTTTACTCATGCTCGATGCCAGGTTCCTCAAGATACCCATGATTCTTGAAACGCCCAAGGACAAGGACCTAACTATGGATCGGGTCAATCTCGCCCTGCTCAAGAGATTGGCTTTGGGAGACGGAGCGTCGACATAGTCGTGTATCCAGGTGGTGTGGCGTTTTTTTCTCGTCTGGATGTACTCAAATCGGAAGTGGTATCGAAAATGATTTTTTGAGGCATGATTGATTTGCAACAACGTAGAAGGGCAACGGGCAAACATGCAGAACAATATGTTCACAGGTCATCCTGTATCTCCGATGATCTTCGAGAAAGTTATCCTGTCCACCCCGTATATGGAGGAGCCATGCGCTTGAATTTTTATCAGAAAATCATCACCGGCATTGTTCTGGTCATGATTGTCCTGGTGGTCGGCATCAGCACGCTCAATTACATGCAATCCCGGGACACCTTGCACACCCTGGGTAAAGGGTCATTGGGTACGGTTTCAGAGACACTTCTCAATACCCTTGCCATGCAGAATCAGGCCCTGATCAAACAGTTCACCGGGCCGGTGGCGACCATGATGAGCGACATTGAGCGGGATGGCGGGATTTTTATCAATCAAAGCCAGCTCATGGAGGTCACGATCCGGGATCAGAATACCCTCGAGCCGGAGACGGTTTTTCTGCCCACCATGTATGTAGGGTTGAACAAGGGGTACGGGGCCACGGATCTGGTGGACAAGATCATGGACATCTCTTCTTCCGCGGCGACCATCTTCCAGGTGGCCGATGGAAAGCTCATCCGGGTGAGCACGAATATCGTGGACAAAGAGGGCGAGCGGGCCGTGGGGACCTATATTCCTTTGTCCAGCCCGGTTTCCCGGACCGTGATGCAGGGAAGGGACTACAAAGGCATTGCCCGGATTCTTGGGGAGGAATACCTGACCCTGTATCATCCCGTGGAGAATCAGCAGGGGGAGGTCATTGCGGTGATTTTTGTAGGCACCAAGGTTCTGAGCCCGGAACTGGAGAAATTTTTCAGCTCGATCAATGTGGCTGGAAATGGCCATGCCTATCTTTTGGATGATCAGGGCAGGTTCCTCATTCACCCGAGCCAGGCAGGCAACTCCCTGGATTCATACGTGCCTGGACTCTGGAACGATATCAAAGCGCATAAAAAGAGCGAATTGGAATATACCCTGAACGGAGAGTCCTGGTTCGCCGATGTCCGTTTGTTCGAGCCCTGGGGATGGTATGTCGGGGTTTCTCTGGATGAAACCGGCATGCTTTTCGGCATGGATACAAGGGCCTTGATCACCGGTGTTGTCGAGGTGATCGTTGCCACGATTCTTTTTACCCTCATAGTCTGGGTCATGCTCCGTTTCCTGATGCGTCCGTTGCTGCACCTGGCTGAAACCGCCAAAAGCATTGCTGCGGGGGATCTCGACGCCAGGACCGAATATGATCGCAGGGACGCCATTGGAGATACCACCCAGGCAGTGAACGCCATGGCGGCAGAGATCAAGAAAAAACTGGGCTTTGCCAAAGGAGTGCTCGAAGGGATCACCCTGCCGGTCGCAGTCATCGATCATCGCAATCAATTCACATTCATCAATCAGGCCATGATTGATATTTTGGGTACCGATCTGACCAGAGAGAACTGCTTGGGCAAGACATCAAAAGAAGTTGTTCAAGGATCCAAGGACGAGAAAACCCTTGCCGAACGAAGTCTCAAGTCCAAAAAGCAGATCCAGGAGGAAATCGTCTACACGAATCCGAGTGGTGAGGCCAGGAACATCTTTGTTTCTGCAACGCCTATTTTTGATCTTGATGGTAATCTGCTGGGAGTTCTCTCTCTCTGGGTCGACCTTACAGAAATCCGCATCCAGCAGGAGCGGATCGAGCAGCAAAACAAGGATATCGCCGAGGTGGCCAGGAAGACCGAGGGTGTGGCCGAGCAGGTTTCCACTGCGGCGGAAGAATTGGCGGCCCAGGTGGAGGAATCCAGCCGGGGAGCTGATGTGCAGTTGACCCAGGCCGAAGAGACCCAGGTGGCCATCGAGCAGATGAGCGCAACGGCTATGGATGTAGCCCGCAACGCTGCCGGGGCTTCGAGTCTGGCCGAGGAAACCAAGAGCAAGGCCGAAGAAGGCGCCCTGGTGGTCAGAGAGATGGTTGGACTTATTGAAACCGTTGCCCAGGTTTCCAAGGAAATGCAACAGGATATGGGCGAGCTTGGTAAACAGGCCCAGGGGATCGGGGATATTCTGGGGGTGATCACGGATATTGCCGATCAGACCAATCTGCTGGCCCTGAACGCTGCCATCGAGGCGGCCCGTGCCGGTGATGCCGGACGGGGTTTCGCGGTCGTGGCCGATGAGGTCCGCAAACTGGCCGAAAAGACCATGGTCGCTACCAAGGAGGTCAGTGCGTCCATCGGATCCATCCAGAAAAGCGCCCAGGCCTCCATCGATGCGACCCAGCGATCGGGTGACTTGATTGAACAGACCACGGGGCTGGCTGATCGTTCCGGCAAATCACTGGATGAAATGGTTGGAAAAATTCAGGAAAACTCGGATCAGGTCACGCGTATCGCTGCTGCTGCCGAAGAGCAATCTGCTGCCACTGAGGAAATCCGTCAGGCCATGGACTCCATCAGAAACGTTTCCGATGAAACGGCCAACGCCATGACCGAATCGGCCCAGGCAATCACCGAATTGGCCCAGCTGGCCTTGGAACTCAAGACGAGCATGCGGGATATGGTGGCAGAAGGGTCCAGTCTTTCAGGGAATAGGCAAAAGGCACTGAAAAGGTAGGAACAATCCTGTCAATGTTGCGATATCCCGGATCTGATCCGGGATATCGCAACATTGGTGGTGGACGTCAGGATATTCATCTCACCGGTCATTGAATGGCCGGGTTTTTCAAAGGCCCCGGAGCTTCCGGGGCCTTTGGTGTTACTGGGAAGGGGTGGCTTTGTCGGAGGCTTCCTTCAAATCCTCGGCAAGGACTCTGCGGACAGCGGCAGTGTATTTGTCGAGTTCCTTGGCATGCAGATGGGTTTCGATTTCCTGGGCATTCTCGATGGCGGAAAAGGGACGATTCAGTGTGCAGAGCAGGTTCACGGACACGGCCTTGCCGTTTTGTTCGACAATGGAGAGGATGTTCGATGTCTTGAACCGTTGCTTCATGTGCTGGGGGAAGGAGCCCATGTTCAGCAGTTCCTGTTTGGGAAAGAACAGATATCTGATGGTCATGACCTGGTTGGAAAAGGCCTGATTCTGGAATCCGGCGTCAAGGTCGAGTCCCTGCTGGCTGGACGTGGTTATCATGGTAAAGATGTCGGCGGCTATGCTCTGGGCATAGGATGTGGTCTCTTTGGAAGATTCCATGTCGTGCGATCCTTATTGCTTGTAATGATGAAACGTGGAAAATGTCGAAAATCGTTGCACCTCTCGTCGATGCAGTGCATAAAGGCAGAAATCCGGAGCGAACATTGGCCTTGATTGTTCAACAGGTCAAGTGATATGATATTTATGGATATTCCCCTTTAATCAGGCCATGTTTCCTCTCTGTCAAGGGGTTCGCAACTTTGTGCAGATTGGATAGTGATGGATTGTCGGCTGTGAGGGTGGATTACAATAATTCAGGGAGCTTGTCATGAAACGACATCGACTCGATCTGGCCATGCGTAAATTTGTGGCCCCGGAGTTTGTCTTTGGACAGGGGGCCTCCGGGCTTGTGGGACAATATGCGACCAACCATGGTGCCAAGCGAGTCTTTGTGGTCACGGATGCGGGAGTCCGGGAACAGCCCTGGTTTGCTGCTGTTACCGATGGCCTTTCCCGATCCGGATTGCATTGTGAAGTATTCTGGAACGTGAGCCCCAATCCCCGTGCTGCCGAGGTCATGGAAGGGGTCAATGTTTACAATGCGTCCAACAGCGATGTCATTGTGGCCATAGGCGGGGGAAGTGTCCTCGATTGTGCCAAGGGGATCGGGATAGCCAGTGCCAACAATCAGATGATCACCGTGTTCGAGGGGGTGGACAAGATTCCCCAGCCGGGTCCACCGTTGATCTGCGTGCCCACGACATCGGGAAGTTCGGCCGATGTTTCCCAATTTGCGATCATCAACGACACGGTGCGCAAGGTCAAAATCGCCATTGTCAGCAAGATGCTCGTGCCCGACGTTTCTCTCATCGATCCGGATCTGACCGTGACCATGGACAGAGATCTCACCGTACATACCGGTCTGGACGCATTGACCCATGCCGTTGAGGCCTATGTCTCCAAGGCCCGGTCGCCGGTTACCGATGTCCACGCCCTGGAAGCGGTCAAACGGGTTGTCGGTTTTTTGCGTGTCGCCCGGGACGAGCCGGACAATATGGAGGCCCGGGGCGAGGTCATGCTCGGGAGTCTGTTCGCCGGACTGGCCTTTTCCAACGCCATCCTGGGCAATGTCCACGCCATGGCCCACAGCCTGGGCGGTTTTCTCGACTTGCCCCACGGGTTGTGCAACGCTATTCTTCTTGATTATGTGGTCGATTATAATTTCGATGCCCAGCCTGATCGGTATGTGGAGCTCGCCGAGGCCATGGGGGCCGCGGACGTGCGTCTCGACCGCCCGGCAGGAGAACAGAAGGATGCGGTTGTGGGGGCCATCAGAAAACTCAAGGCGGATCTGGGCGTGTGTTCCTGTTTGCGGGAAATCGGCGTCAAGGCCGGGGATATTCCTGAACTGGCAGCCACGGCGATCCAGGACGCCTGTACCCTGACCAATCCCAGGGAAACCAGTCTCGAGGAGATGACCGCCATTTTCCAGGCGGCTTTGGAGGGACATGTCTAACACTTTGAAGGATCTTGAAAAGCTCATGGGGCTCGGGGAGCGCTCCACCCGTAAGTCCTATTATCCCGAGCTGCAGGCAAAAATCCGTGAACTCGAACGGTTCAACATGATCCTTAACAGGAGCCATGATATCGTGATCATGGCCCTTTGCGAAGGGGGCCGGATCGTGGACTGCAACCGCACGGCCTGCCGCACCCTGGGATATCGGCGCAGGGAACTCATCGGTCAGTCCGTCGACCGGGTCTTTTCCTCCTTGGTCATGGAGATGGCCCGGACCATGAGCGATCCCAACGGCGTCCGTTTCGCGGATGTGAACGGCGAACTGGTTTCGGTCTCCGGGGAGATCATCCCGGTCGAGGTCAGCCTGCAGCGGATCCTGTACGATGAGACCTGTTACCTGGTTTTCGTGACCCGGGATATCTCCAAACGGGTCCAGGTCCAGAAGGACAAACACCGTCTCGAACAGCAGCTCCTGCAATCTCAGCGCATGGAGACCATAGGGACATTTGCCGGCGGGATAGCTCACGATTTCAACAATCTGCTCCAGATCATCTCGGGCAATATCCAGATGCTCGGGATGAAGAACAAGGATGAAGGGCTCAAGCGGCATGTCCAGGCCATTGATCAGACCACCCTCAAGGCGAGCAATCTGGTCAGGCGGCTTCTGACCATCAGCCGGAAGGTGGAGAGCAGCAAGCGCAGGCTGTGTCTGAACGACATCATCCGGGACACCATGGCCTTGAGTGAGCGGCTCATCCCCCGGATGATCGCCATGGATATCCATCTCGAACCGGATCTTCCGCCGATCATGGCCGATTCGGTGCAAATGGAACAGATCATCCTGAATCTTTCCAGCAATGCCTTTGATGCCCTCGCGGGTAAGGGAAAAATTAGCGTATCGACCCGACGGATTCATCTGCTCCCCGCTGACGCGGACAAGTATCTCGACCTGAGCCCTGGCGACTATGTCCAGTTTGCCTTTTCAGATACGGGTCCGGGCATATCCGAGGAGATCAAGTCCAAGATTTTCGACCCCTTTTTCACCACCAAGGCCGTGGGCAAGGGAACCGGACTCGGATTGTCCACGGTATATGCCATCGTCAAGGAGCACGGGGGACACATCTCCTGCTATTCCACCCTCGGTCAGGGAACCACGTTCAAAATCTATCTCCCCGTGGCCCCTGACGGGGGCAGATCCGGAAACCATGCGCGTCCGATCGCAGCGGAGCGTGAGACGACCGGATTTGCCGAGACCACGGTCCTGGTCATCGATGATGAGGAGATGATCGCCGAGCTGACCAGAGAGGTCCTCGAATCCTTGGGATGCACGGTCATCACGGCGGCCAGCGGAGAGCAAGGGGTTCAGATTTTTGAACAACGCCACACTGAAATCGATCTCGTGCTCCTCGATCTGGGCATGCCGGGAATGGGGGGAGAGCTGTGTCTGCAACGGCTTCGGGAATTGAAACCGGATGGCCGTTTTGTTGTCGCCAGTGGATATCTCGGACATGATATCGCCAGAAAGCCCGAACAATACGGGGCGGCAGCCTTTCTGGAAAAGCCGTTTCAATCGACAGAGCTTGTGGCCACGATCCGAAAGGTTTTGTCCGCATAGATCGAGAAAGACAGCGGGATCGTCTCTGAAGAATCACCACCCCAAGGCACATTAACGAGGAGGACACGATGACAAAGATCATGTATATCAAGGCATCACCTAGGGGCAGCCGATCGCATTCCATGCGTGTTGCCGATTTTTTCGTGGAGGAATGCCTCAGGCTCAGGCCCGGAACCGAGGTGCTGGTCCGGGATCTGTTCACCATGGACCTTCCTCTGTTGGACGGGGCCCTGCTCGAGGCCAAGTACAATATCATGCACGGTCGGGAACATGCTTCAGACCAGCTCGATCGCTGGCGGGTCGTGGAACGGGTTATCGAGGATTTCAAGAGTGCGGATCGCTATGTCTTTGCCGTGCCCATGTGGAATTTCTCCATCCCCTATCCCCTCAAGCATTTTATCGATGTCATTGCCCAGCCGACCTACACCTTCAGTGCCGGCCCCCAGGGATACGAGGGGCTGCTCATGAACAAAAAGGCCTTTATCGCCTATGCCCGGGGCGGGGATTATCCTCCGGGAACAGAGCGCGAACCATTCAATTTCCAGTCCCCGTACCTTGAGTTCATACTCGGGATCATGGGGATCACGGATGTGGCCACGGTGGCCGTCGAGCCGACTCTTGGGGGCATCGATTTGCGGGATGCGGCCCGGGACAGGGCCCTTGCCGCCGCCGCTGAGGCAGCCGCGGTCTTCTAGTTTTCAGATTTTTTTGTCAGGGCAGATCAGATCAAACAAACAGCCTGGGCCACTCCGGTCGATTTGGAGTGGCCCAGGCTGTTTCTGTCCGAGGAACAGGGAGCAAACAGAAGGTAGTGCCGGTCCAAATCAGCACGGGCATGCCCCCTTTTGGGGCGCCGGGCGTGATCATGCCTTTGTACGTTGCAAATCAATGTGAGCATGGCGACCGTCAGGTTACATTTCATGTCTCGGATGGTGGTGCTTTGTGATTCAGGGGAGCAGCACAGTATTTGCAATACACCGCGTCGGGGTCGTGGCCCTCGCTCAGACAGTGGGGGCACACCTGGGTGGTGACGGTTTTTGGGGGGGAACGGACCATTTCCGTGGTCACGATTCCCGTGGGCACGGCCAAGATGCCATAGCCGAGAATCATGATCAGGGAGGCCAGGGTCTGACCGAAACCTGTTTGCGGGGAGATGTCTCCGTAGCCCACGGTGGTCATGGTCACGATGGCCCAATAGATGCTTTTGGGAATGCTGGTGAATCCGTTTTCAGGACCCTCGATGAGATACATGATCGAGCCGAAGATGACCATCAGGGTCAACACGGCGAAAATAAAAACGGTTATCTTGCGCCGACTGGCGGCAATGGCCCGGTTCAGGGTTCGGACCTCACCCAGATAGTGAACCAGTTTGAGTACCCTGAAGATCCGCAGGACCCGCAGAATGCGTATGACCAGCAGATATTGGGTCCCCGGAAAGAAAAGGCTCACGTAGGAGGGGAGAACGGCCAGAAGATCGATGATTCCCAGGACACTGGTCGCATAACGCAGGGGGCGCTGGACGCAGAGGAGACGAAGCACATACTCTACGGAAAAGATCAGGGTGAACAACCATTCTCCGATCAGAAGCCATGTCCCGTAATTTTCGTGCAGCAGGGTCACGCTGTCCATCATGACCACCCCAACGCTGAGCAGGATGGACAGAATCAGCATGACGTCGAACAGCTTCCCGGCCCGGGTGTCGGCCTCGAAAATTACCGTATACAATCGTTCCCTCCATGGAAGGGGATCGCTCTGTTCTGTCAAAGGATTCATGATTGATCCCTGGTCTGGCAGTATGCCTGTTTGTGTCGTTATCCCGTGTTGATATGAACGACTTCCGGGTAGAGTCAAATCCTTTCATCCCAGGGAGTCACGGATGCGTCGGGCAGGGTGGGAACTTCCTCGGACGATGATCTGATCAGGACTTCACGGCTGTGCGGATTTTTCTTGACCTCGGGCCAGGCAGGAGATATCTGTTTATCTCTATATCAATATATCTTGATATATAATTTTGTCATCCTTTCGGTATTCATGGATATTCTCTCTTGCTGTAAGGCCTTCGCCGACTTGACCCGTGCCCGTCTGGTCAATGTGCTCCACCAGTATGAACTCAATGTGGGTGAGCTGGTTGCCGTCATGGGCATGGGGCAGTCCCGTATTTCCCGCCACCTGAAGATTCTGACCGATTGCGGTTTGCTCGTCTCTCGTCGGGATGGATTATGCGTGTTCTACCGCACAGCCTCGCAAGGGCCGGCAGGGAAATTTTTGGGCTGCGTGCTTCCCCTCATGAAACAGGAGAAGATTCTTGGCAACGATTTGGTTCATGCGGCCGAGGTAATCCGGGATCGGATTAACAGGACCCGGCATTTTTTCGATTCCATCGCCATCTCCTGGGACCGGTTAAGCCGGGAGGTCTTCGGGGAAATGGATATTGCCCAGGAGATTCTCAAGCGGATTCCCGCGTGTACAACCATAGCCGATCTCGGGTGCGGTTCCGGCAATCTGCTTACCGTGCTGGGGCAAAAGGCCGACACCGTCATCGGGGTGGACTGTTCCTCCAAGATGCTCGAGCTGGCCGAGCAGCGTATCCCCACGAGTGACAGCGTCAGCCTGCGCATCGGGGAATTGGAGCATCTTCCCCTTCGGGACGGGGAAACGGATTTCGGGATCATGTCCATGGTCCTGCACCATATCGTCCACCCAGAGGCCGCCATCAACGAGGCCGCGCGCATCCTCCGTCCGGGAGGCGGCTTTCTGCTTGTGGATTTTTTGCTCCATGAGAACGAGTCCATGCGCACTGACTATGGTGATCGCTGGCTGGGATTCGCGGATGCCGACGTTGTCTCCTGGCTCGATTCTGCCGGATTTGAGCTGATCAGCAAAGACGCGTTCTCCGTGAACAAAGGGCTGGTGGTCAATATTTTCAAGGCAAAGAAGGGGTAAGGGCAGTGTTAGGTTTTATGTTTTAGGTGTTAGGTAACAGCGACAAGATGCCATCATCTATCTCAATCGTTGTTTGCATGTCCTTACACAAAACATAACACGTAAAATATAACATAACTCAAAAAATACGGAGAAAAATAGATGATGAAAGAATATGACGGCGAATTACAGTACAAGGTTGCGGATCTGGCCCTGGCCGAGTGGGGGCGTAAGGAGATGGATCTCTCCAAAAGAGAGATGCCCGGTCTCATGGCCATCAGGGAGAAGTACGGTAAGGACAAGCCCCTGAAAGGTTTTAAGGTGACCGGCAGTCTGCACATGACCATTCAAACGGCCATGCTCATCGAGACCCTGTACGAGCTGGGTGCGGATATCCGCTGGGCCTCGTGCAATATTTTCTCGACCCAGGATCATGCAGCCGCAGCCGTGGCCAAGGAAGGCCTGGCCAAGGTTTTTGCCTGGAAGGGTGAATCTCTGGAAGACTATTGGTGGTGTACGGAACAGGCCCTGACCTGGCCTGACGGATCCGGCCCCCATCTGATCGTGGATGATGGCGGGGATGCCACTCTGCTTGTGCATCAGGGCGTCAAGGTGGAAAAGGATCCTTCCCTTGTGGAGAAGACCTCTGATGTCAAAGAGTTTCAGATCATCATGGATCGTCTGGCCCACGGGCTGAAGATCGATCCGTCCAAGTGGACCCGAATGGCCAAAGAGATCCACGGCGTGTCCGAAGAGACCACCACCGGCGTTCATCGGTTGTATCACATGGAAAAGAGCGGCGAACTTCTTTTCCCTGCCTACAATGTCAATGATTCCGTGACCAAGTCCAAGTTCGACAACCTTTATGGCTGCAGGGAATCTCTGGCAGACGGAATCAAGCGGGCCACAGACATCATGGTTGCCGGGAAAATCACGGTTGTCTGCGGGTACGGCGATGTCGGCAAGGGATGTGCCCAGGCCATGCGCGGACTTGGTTCCCGGGTGCTGATCACGGAGATCGATCCCATCTGCGCCCTGCAGGCTTCCATGGAAGGGTACGAGCTGGTGACCATGAACGAGGCCGCATCCATGGGTGATATTTTTGTCACGGCTACCGGGAACTACCATGTAATTACCGGCGAACATATGGAAATGATGAAGGACGAGGCCATTGTCTGCAATATCGGCCATTTCGACAGTGAAATCGAGATGAGCTATCTTGAGGACAGTGACGTGTGCACCAAGCAGGAGATCAAGCCCCAGGTGGACAAATGGACCCTCAAGTCCGGCCGATCGATCATTGTTCTGGCCGAGGGGCGGCTGGTCAATCTGGGTTGCGCGACCGGCCATCCCAGCTTTGTCATGAGCAACAGTTTCACCAATCAGGTTCTGGCACAGCTTGATCTGGCCGCGAACCGCTACGAGCCCAAAGTCATGGTGCTGCCCAAGATTCTGGACGAAGAAGTGGCCCGACTCCATCTGGGTCGTCTCGGGATCAAGCTGGATACGCTGACCAAGGAGCAGGCCGACTATATCGGAGTCCCTCTGGAGGGCCCGTACAAGCCTGACTATTACAGATATTAAAACGGCGAAAAGGCGGTGTTAGGTTTTATGTTTTAGGTTTTAGGTAACTGCAACAACTTGGGACCAAACGCTTTGATGAGAAGCAAAATCGTCGCATGCGATGTCTCTAATATGAGTGCCCCTGCCAACCCACGTTCAGAGCAGAGGCCCAATGCCTATGCAAGGCTCAGAAATGGTTTTGGTGCATAACTTAAAACATAAAACCTAACACATAAAACCGTCTTTCCAATGACCATACGAACAAAAAAACCGAAACGCTCCCTGTTCAAGGGCATCCGGGCCTTTTTCAAGGCCAATCTCATCGCCGGGCTGCTTTTTCTGACTCCGCTGGTGGCCACGTTTTTCTTTTTGCGTGTGCTTATCCAGTGGATGGACAGGATTCTTCTCGTCATCCCCAAGGGATATCGGCCCGAAGACCTTCTGCCGTTTCCTGTTCCGGGGTTCGGGCTGATCATCATCGTCCTTCTTTTGCTGGTTACGGGCATTCTGGTCCGCAATTATCTGGGAAGCCGTCTGGTGGCTATATGGGATTATATTGTCTCCCGCATTCCTCTGGTGAACAAGTTCTATATCTCGGTTCAGCAGCTTGTGGAGACGGTCGCCAAGGGGGGCGCCAAGGATTTCAAGCGGGTCGTTCTCGTGGAGTTCCCCAGGAAGGGTATGTATTCTCTGGCCTATGTGACCGGGGTGGCCGTGGGTGAATTGCAGGAAAAGACGAATAAGAAGGTCATCAACCTCTATGTCCCCACCACTCCCAACCCCACCTCCGGCTACTACCTCATTGTCGATGAAAACGAGGTCATCGAGCTGGATATGAGTGTCGAGGATTCGTTTAAATTGCTCATCTCCGGGGGGATCATCAACCCGGATAATTCCACTTTCAATAATACCAAAAATCTCAAGGGCTCTCAGCCCGGAAACAAGCGAGGTTAGAAAAACCATGATCATGACTACAGACCGCTATCTGTTCACATCGGAATCTGTCACCGAAGGCCATCCAGACAAAGTCGCCGACCAGATCTCCGACGCTGTCCTGGATTGCATCCTGGAACAGGACCCCCATGCCCGGGTTGCCTGTGAAACCCTGGTCACGACGGGTATGGCCTTTATTGCAGGTGAAATCAGCACGGATGCCTATGCGGATTTTCCTGCCATTGTCCGGGATACCATTCGGGAAATCGGCTACACAGGATCAGACATGGGGTTTGACGCTGACACCTGCGCGGTTGTCTCGTCCATCGACAAACAGTCTTCGGATATCGCCCAGGGCGTGGATCGCAAGGCCCCCGAAGAGCAGGGTGCCGGCGACCAGGGAATGATGTTCGGGTTCGCTACCAACGAAACCAAGACACTCATGCCTGCGCCCATCTATTACGCGCACAAGCTTTCCAGACGTCTTGCCTATGTGCGCAAGAACAATGTTCTCGATTTTCTGCGTCCCGACGGCAAGACCCAGGTATCCGTGGAATACGCCGGGGGCAAACCCGTGCACATCGATAACGTGGTCGTGGCCTGCCAGCACGATGAAAATATCGCCTATGCCGACCTGGTCGATGCCGTGCGCGAGGAGGTCATTTTCAAGAGCATGCCCGAAGACCTGATGGACAAGGATACACGGATTTTCATCAACACGACAGGTCGTTTCGTTACCGGGGGGCCAGTGGCCGACTGCGGGCTGACCGGCCGAAAGATTATCCAGGACACCTACGGCGGCATGGGCAATCATGGCGGCGGCGCCTTTTCCGGCAAGGATCCGTCCAAGGTGGATCGCTCCGGTGCATACATGGCCCGCTATATTGCCAAAAATGTGGTCGCTGCGGGTCTCGCTCCGACCTGCGAGGTCCAGATCGCCTATGCCATCGGGGTTGCCGAACCCGTTTCCGTCCTGGTGACCACTGGTAACCAGGGCGAGGTCTCGGACGAGGCCCTGAGCAGGGCCGTTCGCGAAGTCTTTGATTTGCGTCCCTATTATATTGTCAAACAACTGGATCTGTTGCGCCCTGTGTATAAGAAAACAGCCTGTTACGGACATTTCGGTCGAGAACGGGTCGAGTTTTCCTGGGAAAAGACCGACAAGACCGATGATTTGAGAACTGCAGTGAAGCTGTAGAGCAGAAAGACAGGTTTCAGATTGGTAATTATTCAGGTCAAAAAATAGCTACTCGAACAGTTTGATATTCAAGGATACGTTTAGGCGTTATACAGTGGATTTAAGAAATGAGAGAATTTAAGAAATTTAAGGAATTGAAGACACGCATTGTAACTGTTTATAATTTCTGAGATATCTTAAATTTCTTAAATTCAGAATTTTGATTTTTGTGAGATGCCCCTGAATAGTTACTCAGATTGTAACACCCCGCTCATCTATAAGGATGGGCGGGGTGTTTTTTTCGTGGTGACCGTGGTGACAACTTTACCGATAGGGTGCGCCAACATCCTACAACCTACCACCTAATGCGGCCAAGCCGCAGTTTTAGGTTTTATGTTTTAAGTTTTAAGTTCAAGCGGTTACGGGATTTTCTTGTTTTTTGTTACAGAATGTTCTGAGTAAGGTACTAAAACTTAAGACCGTTTTTTCCCTTGACATCCAAATCGGGTATGGTATCCGATCTTTCAACTCGAGTTTGAATTTTCTAACAAAGATTGAGGATGTCATGGTAACAGCCGCGAAGAATGGGTCGGATGACCGGCCTCTCACCCCGGCCATGGAAGATTATCTGGAAGCCATCTACGAGATCGGTCTGGAGAAGAAGATCGTTCGGGTCAAGGATATCGCCGCCAGGATGGATGTGAAGATGCCCACCGTGACCAGCATGCTCAAGAATCTCGGGGCTCGGGGATACATCAATTATGAGAAGTACGGATATGTGGATCTCACGAATGAGGGGGAAACCGTCGGCCGGGAGATCTGTCGCAAGCACGGGGTGCTGTACCGGTTTCTCAAGGACATCCTGAATGTCGATCCCCATACTGCGGACGAAGAGGCCTGCAAGATGGAGCATACATTGGGGAGCCCCACCCTGGACAGCCTGATCAAGTTCATGGAATTCATCCAGGCCTGTCCGCGAACCGGGTCCAGCTGGCTGGAGCATTTTCAGGAATTTCGCAAGCATGGACGTACTCCGGAAAAATGCGAAGAGCGAACAGAGAATTTCACCATCGAGTTCAAGGAGCGGGTTGACTCCCTGAAGGATCGCAAATTCCGGACCACCAGGAAGAGGTAATTTTGAGACAGGTTCCGGGATTGGAAGCTTTCCCGGGAGGGTGCAACCGTGACGGCAGGTGTGTTTTTTTCAGGGTCAATGGCTTCGCGCGGATTGATCCTGTATCCCGAACGATGCGGATTTGACGATGGATGATGTTCTCCTGGCACGAAGCTGGCCAGGAGAAAGGGCACGAGGATTTTTTTTTATCAATAAAGTTAGATAAGTAAAAGAAGGGTAGCGAAGGTGAACGAGCTTTGCGCTGGAAATGAAAAATTGATCCATATTGTCAGGGCCAATATCCAGGAACTCCAGGAGGGCATGACCCGGCACTGTGCGCTCCTGGAGGCCATTGTGAATGAGCGCTCCCTCAAGGGGGAGGATATCGGCGACCTAATGGCCCAGTGTCCGCTCCGGGACAGGGAGAACCGGCTTGTGGCAGCCATCCAAAAGGCTATCGATGTCCTCGAGGAGAGTAAAAAATCATTCAAGTCCAAACGGCTCGAGGGATTGCGCAAGGATTTGATCCGGGTTCTGATCGACAACGGGTGACATACACGGGAGAATGGAACATGAGTAGTAAGCGCTCTTTAGAATGTCTGCGGTGTGATTCGAGCTGTCCCCTGTACGGAATATGTCATAAACGGGTTCTCATGGTAGGTGGCATTACCCGGATAAAGGACCGGTATCGTCAGGTCGTCGAGGAACAGGGTGGTCTTTTTGTCTACCATGACGGGTACATGAACAGTGGGAGCAAGCAACTTGAACGACGTCTGAAAAAGGCTGACCTTATTGTCTGTCCGGTTACATGTAACAGCCACGGAGCCTGTTCCATGGTCAAGAAACTGGGCAAAAAATACAACAAACCTGTCCACCTGATCGCAAGCTCGAGTCTGACCGCCCTTTCACAGGTCGTTCGCGGGAATCACCAAGCGGATATGGTTTTGAATTGACAAGCAAACAAGGTGGCTTGCTCAAGCCGTGCTGCAGCCGGATACCAGAAAAAAATCACGACAGCTGAAAAAGGGGTTGACAGGATCGTTGAAAACGATGATTTAGACATCGCTTCTTTTGTTAGGAACAACTAATCAATCATGGGATGGCTTACGGTCTCCGGCGGATGTGCGCGGGGAAAGTGAAGGCGTAACTTGGGCGACATGCCCTGGTACGTCTTTTTTTTATGGTGATGATTACCCAAGGGGGAGTGAAATGACGCTCGATGAAATGAAACCAGGTGCGTACTGCACGATCAACAAACTTTCGGCCGCCGACCGGCTCGGTCAGCGGCTGCTGGACATGGGGGTGTATCCCGGACTCGACGTGAAAGTCATCCGCAACGCCCCCC
>NZ_JBSPZA010000027.1:0-55151 GCF_053851535.1 Desulfoplanes sp. PS50
TTTGTATTCTATTGCGTGGAAACAAGAGAAATACTAAAAAACAAGGATCTCTTCAAGTAAAAAATTAGTTATTTCAGGATGTTTGTTCTAATTTTGAAAGCAAAATAAACTCCGAAAGTCGAGTTATGATCTCGAACCCAAAAAGCATTTTCGCTTTTTGCCCCGGGACATCGGCATGCATTGAAAAACGTGGATATGTTTCATATCATAAATTCAGTTCAGGTACCAGCCCTGGAAAGGGCATGAAATTCACGAATGAGACACAAGTGGTATTTATTAAATCTCCAAATTGAAAAGGCAAGCAAAATTTCCGAGAAAGAAAAAAACCCGTATCCCTGCAATTATCCGCTTGAAAAACCAAAAGCATCCTGTTAGTCAACCTCACTTCACGAGAGCGAGGAAGCGTTTCGTCACCGGTGTGGCGCCTGGACTTCAAATCCAGTGGACGGTCGAGAGGTCGTCGGTAGGTTCGACTCCTATACGCTTCCGCCATAAGGAACCCAAAGCCCGGTTTGCCGGGCTTTTTTCGTTGCGTCGCCCTGAACTTGCCATCTTCGTATTCCACGAGATCCACAGGAAAATAATGACTTCCACAACCTTTCCATTTTCCTACACCGTGCGCACCAGCCCTCGGGCCAAATATGTCCGACTGTCCGTCGACCTGCACAATGGACTCGAGGTCGTTGTGCCCAGAGGATTCGATCATCACCGGATTCCGAATATTCTCGCGGATAAAAAAAAATGGATCACAAAACAGCTGGAGAGATCAAAACGTCTCCAACCGGATATTCCCGGCCGGATTCTCCCAGAAACCATAGACTTCAAGGGGATATCAGAACAGTGGAAGGTACGCTATGTTCCGGTGGAAGAGGCGACTTACAGCATCCACGAGACACCCGACCATGGACTCGATCTGTGCGGACCTGACCGGCATGTTCCAACCATGGCCTCCCTACTCAATAACTGGCTGATCTTTAAAGGCAAAAAACATCTCCCGGGGTGGGTGGCCTCTTTGGCGCGACAATACGATTTTCCCCGGATTTCCCGCATCCAAATCAGAAACCAGAAAACTCGCTGGGGGAGTTGCTCGGCACGAAAGACTATAAGCCTGAACGCCAAACTCCTCTTCATTTCCCCCGAACTGGTCAAGTATATCCTGATCCACGAGCTGTGCCATCTTGTCCACCTCAATCACTCACCTGCATTCTGGAGCATTGTGGAAAAACACATGCCGGATTTTCGCATCCACGAAGAGCATCTTAAAGAGGCATGGTTGCAGATGCCGCCCTGGGCAGAAATCTCCTTTTCCTGAGCCGATCATTTCGTGCAGAAAGAGATCCATGGAGTCCGCGTTCAGCAATCCCTTGCCACCTCATCACATGAGCGATTCCGGCAATCCGGCAAGAAGGCTTCTTGACCGTAGCTCCAGCTATACTTATCTATACTATTCAATGAGGAATTATTTTATGATAGATGAAACAATCACATTTCTTCTCGAGGCAATGAGCCCATGCACCGAGACTTTTTTTTCTCGGAGTTATACCTATGATTCGTCCGGGACCTGCCTGGATGACGCGACAGGGCTGGTCGGCCAATTGGAAAAATGCCGCACCTCCATGCTCGAGGCCGTTGTTTGGGAAAACAGCACCTATAGAGGAGGAACATGGTTCGACGTGACCCACCAGAAATGGACTGCGGAGTTTTTTGACAAGACCTGGAATACACGCACAGATTGCCCTGCAACCGAGTTCTTTCCTGCAGGTTACTTTCAAAAACCCGCATAACCGGTATATCCCCATACGACACCCGCTCGGATCGGGCAGCTCCCCTGCAAAACGCCTCTGATTCATCTGATCATTGATTTCAGGCTGGATTACCACCTTCCTCCATAATCCACCCATTCTGTCTTCTTTATCAACAATTCAATATGGTTGAGATGTCGAGGTATGATTTCGGAATCCACCCAAAAAAATGCTTGCATTTTCGTTTTATCGCATATAGACACCTTTTTCACTTTTGGCGAGGTAGCTCAGGTGGTTAGAGCATGCGGCTCATATCCGCAGTGTCGGAGGTTCAAGTCCTCTCCTCGCTACCAAAAAATCCAACCCCTTGTTCGCAAGGGGTTTTTTTATGCCTGGTGTGGTACATCTCTGCCTCTGCCGCACCCGCCTTTGTACCCGAATGTCCTCCATGAACCCGGTGTTCTCTTTTTGACCCGGCATATGCCTTGTGGCAAAAGCGTCGTGCTGCAGGAAAAAGTCCCGAAACCAGCCATGGCACATATTGCGAACCAACAGGAACCTACAATGATCACGGAAAAAACACTCAAGGAATTTCAGCAATACATGCGCTCAGGGAAAATGGGTGAGGATTTCGAAAGCTCAGGCGAAGAGCGCAGGATGGAAATGCTCGATCTGCTCGAAATGTTCATGGATGTGGCCGAGATCGCCGATGAGACGGCCACGAAGCTCATTTTCAAAAATTCACAGCTCGGGGAAATGTTCGGAGAGGGTCCGAAACAATAGCAGTAATCCATCGCTGCGACTTCCAAAAGCTCATATCCGGGACAGCGTGAATATGCCGTTTGGGGTTCTATCCCGGATCGCCAATTCCCCTCCCCGCACTTTTTTTCAACCCGGTGCCGCGAGGACGGATTGCCCATGGGAAGTTCCATTCCAATACGGTCGAACGCCTGCAACCCGATTCACCGGTTCATCTCGAGGAACAGGGGATTTGTATAACAAAACCTTACTCACGCGAAGGAGAAAAAAGCCAGAAGGATCGCTGCTCCGGACCTACATCATAGGATGAACATCCGGTCAGTATCCAGCCCGGGGGGATCGCATCCGGTTCGGGCGTATGGGACATGACAAGGCACAATCCGTCCTGCACAAGAAGGGGACGGGAAATAGCGAGAAACTCCCGCCAGGGACAAAAGGCCCTGCTCACAACCAGCCGGGCCGGTAAATCACTTGCCGGCAGATGCTCCACCCGGCACGCGGCGACCCGGGTGCGCGCAAGCTGCATGGCCCGGATGGCCGTCTGCATGAACATGGCCCGTTTCTGTCTCGGTTCGACCAGGATATACTCTCCCTTGTCCCAGAAGATTCGCAGGGGGATGCCCGGAAGCCCTGCCCCGGCACCAAGATCCAAGGTGCGGCCATCATCTTCAAGATGCAGACCGTTTAGAAAATCTCCCAGATTCCAACTGTCGATGACAAGCGTACCCAGCATGGTCTTCCAATCCCTGGGTCCGACCAGATTCATTTTTCTGTTCCACTTTTCCAGAAGTTGCAGATAGGTGGTTACGCGTCCGGCCTGTTGTGCGGTCAAATTCCGGCCGAGTTCACCGGCTCGGTCTGTCACGGCTTTTTCAGAAATAGGGGACACCATGAATTTTTTCTCTCCGAGTATATGGATGATTCCAAACGATGGCATACGTCCTTGCCATGGGCCTGCGCCACACGCGACACGTCCTTTTTCTCCCTTTACGTCCAGTAAAGGTCCGGGTACAAGCCCGAGGGATCACCACACGGGAGGACATATATGACCACGATCAATCACCCGACCGCAGTTCTTTTTCCCGGCCAGGGTTCACAATGTCCCGGCATGGGACGCGATCTGGCCGAGTATTGGCCGGATGCCATGGAACTCTGGGTCCGGGCTGAAAAAATATCCGGTTTTGCCCTGCGCGAAATCTACTGGGACGACGATACCGAGGCCATGGCGCAAACGGCCTATTTGCAGCCCGCTCTGACCGTTGTCAACGCGGGGATTTGGGCCTTTGTCAAAAGCAGACTTTCTGCGACCTGCACCGCAGGACACAGTCTGGGCGAATATGCCGCCCTGTTCGCCTCCAAGGTCCTGTCCATCGAAGATACCCTCAAACTGGTCTGTCTGCGTGGGCGGCTCATGTCCGAGGCGAGCAAAGAAACCGGGGGCAAGATGGCCGCCATTCTCAAGCTCTCCCAGGAAAAGGTGGAAGCCATGGTTCAGGAAGTCACATCCTCACTGGATCAGGAACTTCTCATTGCCAATTACAATACCCCGGCCCAGTTCGTGATCAGCGGAACGGAAGAGGCGGTCACCCAGGCGGCCTCCCGGGCCAAGGAGGCCAGGGGGCGGGCCGTTATCCTCCCGGTAAGCGGTGCCTTTCACAGCCCGATGATGGCCGAACCGGCTGCCGAACTCGCCAGGGCCATGAACAAGGTTGATTGGAGAGATCCCGAGATTCCCGTGTACCTGAACGCAACCGCCGAGCGTACGGACGACCCGGCAGCCATCAAGGACATCATGACCCGACAGATGACCTCCTCGGTGTACTGGATCCAGCTTGTCACGGCCCAATGGGAAGCGGGTATCACACGATTTGTGGAGCTTGGCCCCAAGGGTGTTCTCTCCCGGATGACCGGACAGATCCTCAAGGATCACAAGGACGAGCTGACTTCGGAGAATATCGAGACCCTGGAACAGGCTCAGTCATTGTAAAACGAATCTTTTGGCTACTTGGACACTTTTTTTACGTAAGGACGGATTATGCGCGGCGAAACCTATTTGAATGACAAACTCCAGGCCTTTGTCCAGACAAAGGGGTGGCAATGGCCGGGCAAGGCCACCCTGGAACCTCCCAAGGACGAAAAGTTTGGCGACCTGGCATCCAACCTGGCCATGATGCTTACCAAGCAGGCACAAACTGCTCCGAGAAACATCGCCGAAGAGATCCGTACCGCTCTGCTCGCCGAATGCCCGGAGGTTGCAACCATTGATATTGCCGGTCCGGGATTTTTGAATTTTTTCTTCAAACGAGATTTCTGGCTTGCGGCCATCCCTCAGATCGCTTCGCAAAAAAAGGCCTACGGGAGCTCACAACTCGATAAACCCATGAAGGTTCAGGTCGAGTATGTTTCCGCCAATCCCACCGGCCCGCTGCACATAGGCCATGGCCGGGGCGCGGCCATTGGCGACAGCCTGACCCGCATCCTGCGGGCAACCGGACACGAGGTGCAGACCGAATACTATCTCAACGATGCCGGCCGCCAGATGCTCATGCTCGGCAATTCCGTCTGGGTCCGGCTCAAACAGCTTGCCGGACAGGATATCGCCCTGCCGGATGAATCCTACAAGGGCGAATATATCCGGGATATTGCCGCGGATATTCTTGCGGACAAGGGAGAGTCCTTTCTGAACACCCCGGAAGACGAGGCCATCGAATATTGCAAAACCGTGGCCGTTGATGTCATCCTCGCCGGGATCAAGGAAGATCTGACCAATTTTCGGGTGGAACACCAGAACTGGTTTTCAGAAAAAAGCCTGGTCACTGACGGCATCGTGGACAAGGCCCTTTCGGCACTGAAGGATAAAGGCCTGGCCTATGACAAAGACGGTGCCCTGTGGTTTGAATCAACCCGTTTCGGAGACGACAAGGACAGGGTTCTTCGCAAGTCAAACGGGTATCTGACCTATTTTGCCTCGGACATCGCCTATCATGCCGATAAAATTGACCGGGGATTCGACCTCATGGTCGATATCTGGGGCGCCGATCACCATGGCTATGTCCCGCGCATGAAGGCGGGCATCGAGGCTGTTGGCAATGACCGGGAATCCCTGCAGGTCATCCTCGTTCAATTGGTCAACCTTCTTCGCAGCGGGGAACAGATTGCCATGTCCACCCGGGCGGGCAAGTTCGAAACCCTGGCCGATGTGTGCGCCGAAGTCGGCGTGGATGCAGCCCGGTTCATCTTTCTCTCCCGCAAAAGTGACAGCCATCTGGATTTTGATCTTGAAGTGGTCAAGCAGCAGTCCATGGATAATCCGGTCTATTATGTCCAGTATGCCCACGCCCGAATCTGCTCGCTCATGGCCAAGGCCGAGGAACGCGGAATCGAAACAACAGAGCCCGACATGTTGCTCCTGCGCCTGCTGGACACCCCCGAAGACCTGACTCTGCTAAAAAAGATGGATAGATTTCCGGACGTTCTGACCCTGGCATCACGAACACTCAGCCCGCACCATGTGAGTTACTATCTCCAGGAGCTGGCAGGCGATCTCCACCGGTACTATAACGTGCACCACATTTTAAACGCCCCGCAACCGGAACTGCTTCAGGCACGGCTCCACCTTTTCAAGGCTGTTGCCCAGGTCCTTCGCAACGGCCTGGATCTTCTCGGGGTGAGTGCACCGGAAAAGATGTAATCGCAGACACACTCTCTCTTGTTCTTTTTGTACAACGCGAGCGTACCAAACTTTTGTCCATGGCAATCAAGAATACAAAAAAAAAGCCCCCTTCCAAGCGGACAAGCCGGTATAAACCGGACTTCGCCCGACTGATCAACAAATCATTGATCATCCTGGTTGCCATGGCCTGGGCCTTTATATTGGGTGTCCTTGTGGGCAAGGGATACAGGCCGGAAAACGCTGTTCCGGAACTAGCCAGAATCATGCCGGATACGCAGGAAGTTCAGCCTGAACAACCCGTGGTACTCAAGGCCGAGGAGCTCGACTATTACGACCGCCTCAAAAAGGCCAAACCCCAACCCCGGCCACAAGCCAAACCACAGTCCCAACCACAAAAGGCTCCTGCTCAAAAAACAGTTTCCCACGTCCAGGCACAACCGCCGCAAAATGAGAAGAAACCCCAGTCTCCCCAACGTTTCACCTACATCTACCAGACTGCGGCCTTTCGATCTCAGGCCGATGCCCTGCGGTTCCAGCAACAGATCATCAGACTCGGCATTCCGGCATTTATCGAGAGCACCCCGTCTGGCTGGCATCGTGTCAATGTACGCTTCAAGGGAACACCCACCGAGACGGGCAACCTCAAACAACGGCTCAAATCCCTGGGCGTGAACAAGGTCATTTTGCGCAGCAAAAAACCTTTATAGACCTTTCTGGAACTTCCGATCAGGATACGGATCCCGCCATCCCGGAACAATTTCTCTGTCACCCTCAAACCTCGAACACGCCCATGTACAGCCATTTCCTTGATCTGGACACCCATAATGGCCGGCATATCCATGTCTGGCCGGTGCCCTACGAAGGTACCGTGAGTTTCATGAGCGGCACCAAATCCGGACCGGAAGCCATTCTCAAGGCGAGCTATCAGATTGAAACATTTGATGCCCAGTTGGGAGTCGATCTGGCGGATCTGGCCCATTTTTCAACGCTGCCCTATCTGCGAACTCCGGCACACGGTCCCGAAGGATTGCATCAGGCCATGCACGAAGTCCTTGCTGACCATGATCCCCGCCAGGATTTTTTTGTGACCCTGGGCGGCGAACATTCCATCTCTCTGCCCCTGTTCGAATTTTACAAAAAGGCCCATCCCGACATGGTCGTTTTGCAGATCGACGCCCACAGCGATCTGCGCAAGGAGTATGAAGAAAGCCCCTTGTCCCATGCCTGCATCATGGCCAGGGCCAGGGATCTGGGCATTCCAGCCATCCAAGTGGGTATCCGCAGCCTCTGCAGCGAGGAATTCGATTACATCTCCTCCCAGCCGGCCGATGAATTGATGACCATCTTTGCCTGGGATCTGGATACCCCCAAAAAGACCGCTGAAAACGTCAATGCATTCCTTGACGGTCGTCCCTTCTATCTGACCTTTGATATTGATGGACTCGATCCATCCCTGGTTCCCGGCACCGGAACTCCTGAGCCAGGAGGGATACAATATCCCTGGATCTGGGAATTCTTCTCCCTGCTGTGGCCCGGCTCCCCCCTCGTGGGGATGGATCTGTGCGAGGTCGCACCGGTACCAGGATCAGTTGTTTCCGAATCCGTTGCCGTCAAGGCCATCGCCAGGATCCTCACCTGTTTCCTGAAAAACCATCCCTCAAGGAATGGGTTGCAACAACAAGAGAACAAAAGACATTCGATACGGTCAGGACACGAATCAGAAAAGCACCTCTGAACACCCGGGTTGTGCATCCCCATCCTGGATTCTTTTTTCTCCGCGTCACTAACGTCGTGGCGCGATACCTTTTATTTCATCATCTTATCCCCGAGTTTGCCATGACAGACACAAACAAGAACCTCCGGACCACCAGTCATCTCGAAGATCCTGCGGATTATGGACTCGAACCCTTGACCACGCTTGATCCCGACAGGATACATTCCTTTGATCAACTCCTTGCGGCCATGTCCAAGACAGCCTTTGGAGGTCGCAATCTCGGAGAAGCCCTGGACGTGCTCCACGGCATGGTCACCGATCCCGACTGCCTTGTGGTGGGTACCTTTTCCGGGGCCATGACCGTCGGCAAAATGGGCAAACTCATCTGTAAGATGATCGACCAGGGATGGCTCAATGTTGTCGTGTCCACCGGAGCCCTCATGGCCCACGGCTTCATCGAGTCCATGGGAATGCGCCACTACAAGTACAAATTCGGAGAAATGGATGACAAGTCCCTTTTTTCCAAGGGTTTCAACCGGGTGTACGACACCCTTGAGCCGGAAATCAATTTCATGCAGGCCGAGACTGTCATCCACGAAGTCATGCGATCCCTTGAAGGGGAAACCTTTCTCTCTTCAGAGTCCTTTTGCAGAAAAATCGGTGAGTATCTTGCCGATCACGTAGACGGTCCGGGCATCCTCAAAAGTGCCTACAACAAGGATGTCCCTGTATACATCCCGGCCTTCACCGACTCGGAACTCGCCCTGGACGTGGCCACCCACTTGATGCGCCACACCCCCGGGCTGTTGGATGGAGAATGTGATCCGACGTCCTTTCCCTTCCAGTTCAACCCTTTTCTGGATCTGCTCAGCTATACCCGCAAGATCTGTTCGGCCAAAAAAATCGGTATTTTCACCATTGGCGGTGGTGTTCCCAGAAATTGGGCCCAGCAGGTGGGGCCGTTCGTGGAAATCGCAGGTCAACGCCTTCCCGAACTCGACCTGCCCATTCGCAGGTTTTCCTACGGCATCCGCATCTGCCCGGAGCCTGTGCATTGGGGAGGTCTGAGCGGTTGTACCTATTCCGAAGGCATTTCCTGGGGCAAATTCGTTCCGCCCAACCAAGGCGGAAAATTTGCCGAGGTCATGTGCGACGCCACCATTGCCTGGCCCATCCTCATCAAGGGATTGCAGGATAGACTCGCAAAAAGATGACAACAAAAAGCATGGGCATTATCGCGCAGAGGCGCTGAGACGCAGAGAAGGGCATTTTGGGTTTATCGTGTCTCGAGAGTGATTGGCGATACTTGGCCGAACTCAATCGATCGTGACCATGCCAGCAAGGTCTTTCGTTTTTTTTCCTCTGCGTCTCAGCGCCTCTGCGCGAGAAAAAACAAAAAACTAACGCAACGGAGCGCAACAAAAATTATGACCATGCTCCACGATCTGACCATAGAAAAAATCCTCTGGCGAGGCCGGGGACTTGCCAGGCTGGAGTCGGGCAAGGCAGTCATTGTCGAACCGGGCGTACTCCCCGGAGAGGTCGTGGATGCCGAAATTCTCCGGGAAAAAAAAGATTATATCGCGGCAGAACCAATCCGCATCAATCAGCCTTCTCCCCTTCGCCGCCCGCATCCCTGTCCCCATTCGTCAGCATGCGGAGGGTGCAGGATGGGTATTCTCCCGGCATCCAAGGGTCTTGATCTCAAAAAAGATATCCTCAAAGATACCCTGATCCGAAGCCTGCGGCGCCACATGGATGTAAAGCGGCTTCCATCCATTCAGACCATGGCCTCACCCAGGGGGTGGCGATACAGGTATCGGGGGCAGATCCACGTCCACAACCATCTCCCCCACTTCCAAAAGGCCCGAACGAACGATCCGGTCCGACTCGATGATTGTCTCCTTTTGGCCCGCCCTCTGGCCCGAGCCCTGCAGACAGTAAGCGCCGGACTTCCTGACGGCAGGTTCGCCATTGCTGCCAGCCCCAAGGACCACCGGGTGTGTTCCCAACAGGATCAGACAAGCCTGGCATTGCCCTTGTCTGCCTATGGTTTCGATCTCATCCAGCCCGGGGGCAATTTCTTCCAGGCCAACTGGGAACTCAATCAGTCCCTGATCCATCTGGTAACCCAGGCAGTCTCGGGACACGAACGGATTGCAGATCTCTATGCCGGGGCGGGCAATTTCTCTCTGCCCCTGGCCTTTTCGGGTGCACGGGTTCTCGCCGTTGAATCGGTTCCTGCGGCGGCACATGCCGGAACACAGAATGCCAAACGTCTTGGATTAACCGACCTCTCCTTTAAGACAGGAGATTTGTCCGAGGGAAAAACCTGGAAGACCATCGGCTCGTTCAACCCCACCGCCGTGGTCCTCGATCCTCCCAGAACCGGGGCCAGACATATTGCCTCCCGGCTCATGGCTCTTGAATCCCTCTCGACCATGGCCTGGGTTTCCTGCGATATCGTTACCACCTGCCGGGATCTCACGCCAATGCTCAAGGCCGGATGGACTGTCCGTGAAATCATCCTCGTGGACATGTTCCCGCAGACCTGGCATATGGAAACCGTTTTCATCCTTGAAAAAAACTTCGTTCCGGGTGCATGAAAACAAACCGCACTGCCGGGCAGCACAGCCCGATACTGGACAAACGCTCGAGAATCTTGCATTCCCCCTTTCCAAGTGTGAGGCTAAAGTCATACATTTTCCCACCCTCATTTTTCTCAGGGCTTGATCATGATTGAAGACGGCTTGCAGCGGCAATGGCTCAAAAATTACGACCGGGAGGTTTCTCCTCGGCTCTCGTACGAGAATATTCCCATCCATGAATATCTCAAACGGAGTGCTGAAAAATTTCCCAAACGTAAGGCGATCATCTTCAATAATTGGAGCATGACCTATGCCGGCCTGCTCACGGCCAGCGAAAAGATCGCCGCCAACCTTCGCGAACATGGAGTCCGGGCAGGGGACAGGGTAGCGATCATGCTGCCCAATACACCTCAGGCGATCATGGCCTATTACGGTGTCCTCCAGGCAGGTTGCATCGCCGTGATGACCAATCCATTGTATATGGAAAAGGAGCTGGTTCACCATTTCTCCGATTCCGGGGCCAAGATCCTCATCACCCTGGACCTCTTGTGGCCCAAGCTCAAAGCCCTTGAAAAAAAACTCAAGCTGTCCAAGATATTTGTCACCCGTATTTCCGACTGTCTCAGCTTCCCATTGAATATCCTTTACAATTTCAAAGCCAAAAAGGACAACGCCCCGACCATTCCCTATGACATGCACAAGGTCTTTCCCTGGAAAGTTCTGCTGAAAAAACGGGCCAAATTCAATCCCCGTTCTTTCAGACCGGAAAAGGATCTCGCCCTGCTCCAATACACCGGAGGAACGACCGGGGTTTCCAAAGGGGTCATGATAACCCATCAGAACCTGGCCTCCAATGTTCAGCAATACCTGGCCATTTTGCACAAATTGGGCAAGTCGCATGAAGTGCTTCTGGGCATTCTGCCCTATTTTCACATCTTCGGGCTGAATGTGTGCGTCAATTTCGCCGTGGCCCTGGGCGCAACCATGGTACCCTTTCCCAGGTTCGTCCCCCGGGACATTCTCAAATCGATCAAAAAAATCCATCCGACCATTTTTCCCTGTGCCCCATCGGTCTTCATGGCCCTTTTGCAACAAAAGGATATCGACAAATTCGATCTCTCCTCCATCCGATTCTGTATTTCCGGTTCAGCTCCGATCCCTGCGGAAATCATCAGACAATTCAAAAAACTTGCCGGGGCGGAGATCATCGAAGGGTATGGATTGACCGAGGCGTCACCAGTCACCCATCTCAATCCCCTCAACGGAACCCACAAGCTCGGCTCAATCGGCCTGCCCATCTCGGATACGGACGCCTGCATCGTTGATATGGAAGTGGGTTCCCTGACCCTCCAACCGGGCCAGATCGGTGAATTGATCATCCGTGGTCCTCAGGTCATGAAAGGGTATTGGAAACGGCCCGATGAAACAGCCTCCACCCTGCGCAATAACTGGCTGTATACAGGTGATATCGCCTACATGGATGAAGACGGTTATTTCTTCATCGTGGACCGGAAAAAGGACCTGATCATCTCCGGTGGCTACAATATATATCCCCGGGAAATCGACGAGGTCCTTCACGAACATCCCAAGATCAAGGAGGCTGTTGCCGTGGGGGTCCCCCACCACACCCGGGGGGAAATCATCAAGGCGTTCGTGGTCGTGCAGCCCGGAGAGAGTCTTACCCGGGCCGAGGTCATTTCCTTGTGCCGGGAAAAACTGGCCAATTACAAGATCCCGAAAAAGGTCGAATTCCGTGACGAACTTCCCAAGACGCTCGTCGGCAAGGTGCTCCGCAGGGCCCTGCGTGAAGAGGAGGTTGTCAAACTCGAAAAGGCCAAAAAGAAACGAGCGGACCAAAACAAGGCAGCTGAGTGACCTCGATGTTCATCAGCCTGTTCATCAAACTCTTCTTCCTGCTGACCCCGTTTTTTGTCCTGACCATGTTTCTTTCCCTGACCAGAGAGATGGGCCGGCACGAAAAACAGCGCATGGCCGTTCGGGTCACATGCGCTGTTCTCTGTACCACCTTTGTGATCTTTTTTCTGGGCAACTCCATTTTTGACATTTTCGGCATCACCCTGGATGCCTTCCGGATCGGCGCGGGATCACTGCTTTTTCTTTCGGCCGTGGAACTGGTCCATGGCAAGGCCGGCAAAAAGCCGGAGCATAACGCCTCGGACGGAGACATGAGCGTGGTTCCCCTGGCCATCCCCATCACGGTAGGCCCGGCTACGGTGGGCGCCCTGCTGGTCATGGGGGCCGGTCAGCGACAACTCATGGAAACCGTGATCGGATCACTGGCCCTGACCGCTGCCGTCGTCTCCGTGGGCATCCTGCTGCTCATGGCCGCGCACATCGAACGGCTTATCGGCAAAACCGGAATCATTATCCTCAGCAAGCTCACCGGTCTGATTCTCTCCGCCCTGGCCGCACAGATCGTCTTCACGGGCATCAGCAACTTCCTCACATAGAAAAACGAACCGTCATCCCCCAAAACCTGCTCTCAAGTCCTTATAAAAAAGTTGTCAGTTTTTTCTGCGCCCTGTGCACTGCGCACTTTCTTCTACTTGCGAATCTGCCCCTCGCCAAAGACAACGAACTTGGTGCTTGTGAGTTCCTTGACCCCCATGGGGCCGTAGGAATGAAGCTTGGATGTGCTGATACCGATTTCAGCGCCCAGGCCGAGTTCGCCCCCATCATTGAACCGGGTCGAGGTGTTGATGAGTACGGCCGAGGCATCCACCTCGCGCAGAAAGCGCATGGCCCGATCATGATCCCTGGTGATGATGGCCTCGGAATGGTTGGAACCGTATCTGGCGATATGTTCCTGGGCCTCGGTCTGGGAATCCACGATCCTGACGGCCAGTTCCAGACTGTGGAACTCCTTGCCAAAATCGTCGTCCTGCGCAGAAACTCCCTTGTCTCCCAGCAGGGGGAGTGACCGCGGGCAGGCCCTGAAAATCACATTGTCCTGCCCGAGCCTTTCGGCCACCTGGGGCAGGAATTCATCAGCCATGTCCTTATGAACCAGCAGACATTCCAGGGCATTACAGACACCCGGGCGCTGAACCTTGGCATTATGGACAATGGACAGAGCCCGGTCTGGATCAGCATGAACGTCCACATAGATATGGCACACCCCCTTGTAATGCTTGAGTACAGGCATGGTCGCATCCTTGACCACCGCCCTGATCAGCCCCTCCCCCCCACGAGGAATGACCACATCGATATATTCATCCAGCCCGAGCATGGCCTTCACAGCAGCCCGGTCCGTGGTCGGGACAAGTTGAACGGCCTCCGAAGGCAACCCGACTTGCTCCATGGCCCGGGACAAAAGAACGCCAAGCACCTGATTGGAATGAAAGGCCTCCGAGCCACCGCGAAGGATGACCGCATTACCGGCCCGCAGACACAGGATGGCCGCATCGATGGTTACGTTGGGACGGGATTCATAGATGATGGCGATGACCCCGAGAGGGATACGCATCCGACCGACCAGCAACCCGTTGGGGCGTTTGTGCAGGGATTCGATCTCACCGACCGGGTCCGAAAGCTGGGCCACGAAACGACAGGCCTCGGCCATGGATTCGATGGTCGCATCGGTCAGCCGCAATCGGTCTATTCGGGCCGCATCCATACCTTTGGCCGTCGCCGCCTCGATGTCTTTGGCATTGGCGGCAAAAATCGACTCCCGCTGACCCCTTAAAAGCCCGGAAAGCGCCACGAGGGCCCGCTCCTTGTCCCGGCTCGATACCTTGAGTAATTCCTGCCCTGCCTGTTTGGCCCGAGCTGCCATTTTCCGCATCTGTTCATCGATCCTATCCATACCCATCACCTCACCGTATTCGTCATGCGTATCAATGTTTCAGCACCGATCTCCGACGCTACCAGAAACCTGCCTGTTCTGCACATTGCAAATTGGACACTCTTTCTCATATCCTTCAATCTCATTGACAAAATTGTCTTGTCCCACCTATCCCAAACCCCTCATATTCTCAAGCCGTTGCCCGCGTGCCGGCAGGGAGGATGTGTCCTCATGCCCGGGTTGGTCAGACAGTCAACCCAAACGAGGCAATCCCGCCATACTCTTTCAGGTACCTGAACAGGAGCAGATTGACCCTGCTCGCCCCGGATGAATGACAGGAAGATTTTGACCTTTTTGCAAATAGTGAATACAAGGCAAGATCTTTGATCAGTTTACGATGTTACAGGAGGAATCACCACCATGACAGATGGGCAAAAACAGGAACATCACCGCGATATACTTGATGAAATCGAACAGGAGGCGGATCAGGCTCTCCACCCCATACTCCAGAAGATTCTCGATAATCTCAAACCCATTGGAATCGGTATCGGAGCGCTTATCCTCGTTGTGGGTGCCTATTCGGGGTATACAACCTACGCCGAGATGCAGGTCAAGAAGCTCAACGACGAATTGGGAACCATCCTCATCCAGGAAGATCCGGCCCAACGCATCGCTTCTCTGAATCAGTTTCTGGCGGATCATCCGTCGAACATGCCCGTTGGAACCCTGTTGGAGGTCGCTGCCACGGCCATGACCAGCAAGGACTATTCCGAGGCAGCTTCGGCCTGGTCCAGGGTGGCTGACGCCTCCCAGGCGGAAATCAAGATCCTGGCACTTCTGGGTCAGGCACGAGCCTTGAGCCTGGACGAAAAGTACACCGATGCCCTGGCTGTCCTCGATTCCATCGACACCAGCGAGGCCCAGGAGCTGGCCACACCCGTAGCCCGACAGGTCGCCTTTGCCGCGGAACAGGCAAAAGACTGGCAAAAGGCACTGTCCGCCTATGAAAAGCTCAAATCCACGGGTGCCGTCACAAATACGGCCTTTTTGGATATGAAGATCTCAGATATCAAGGCCAAGATGATCTAATGCGGCCAAGCCGCAGTATTCCTCTTGAATGTCACGTGGATGCGAATCCAAAATCACGTCCGCAATGCCATTTTGGTGTGCCCGAATTCCATTCGCTGCCCGCCAACCTCCCATGACGACCCTAACCAGCACCGGGGATCTTTTGCGAATCGTCCCCGGTGAGATTTTTTTCGTATTGTTTTTTAAACCTCCAACAACCAAGGGAAGCCACCATGAGTCATCCCCTCTTGAACACATCCCCAGACACCAGGATGCTTCTTCTCGGGAATGAAGCCATTGTTCGAGGTGCCCTGGAAGCAGGTGTGGGGTTCGTGTCCTGCTATCCGGGCACGCCCTCCTCGGAAGTCCCGGACACCTTTTTTCGCATTTCTCCTGAAGGAGAATTTGTCTTCGAATACTCGGCCAACGAAAAGGTGGCCATGGAGGTGGCCGGTGGTGCGACACTGGCCGGTGTCCCCTCTCTGGTGACCATGAAGCACGTAGGCGTCAATGTGGCCGCCGATCCCATGATGACCCTGGCCTACATCGGAACCCCCGGGGGCATGGTCATCCTGAGTGCCGACGATCCCGGATGTCACTCCAGCCAGAACGAACAGGACAACCGCTACTATGCGCGACTTGCCGGAATTCCCTGTTTCGAACCGGCCACGGCCCAGGAATGCAAGGACATGACCCGGGAGGCCCTGATCATGTCCGCCAAATACGAACAGCCGATCATGGTCCGGACCACCACCCGGGTGAACCATCTCCGTGGTCCGGTGGCCTTCGGCGCAATGGAAGCGGCCAGGACCAAAGGACACATGGACAAAAATCCCATGCGCTTTGTTCCTGTACCCGCCGTCTCCAGGGTTCGCCACAATGTGCTCCTGGAAAAGCTCGACGCGTTTGCCGGGGAATCCGAGACAAGTTCCTGGAACACGGAACGCGGTAAGGGGCGGTTTGGCGTGATCGCCTCGGGCATCTGCCGGGCCTATGCCAACGATGTGATCGAAGAGCATGGTCTGTCCGAATCCCTGCGCATGCTCGAGCTGGGCATGACCTATCCCCTGCCCGACAAGCTCATCCTCAATTTCCTCAAGAACGTGGACACGGTGATCATTCTCGAGGAGCTCGAGCCCATCATGGAACAGCATGTCCGGGCCCTGATCCAGAAACACCACCTGACGACTGAAGTCGTGGGCAAGGGAGCAGACCTCCCCCTGCAGGGCGAGTACTCCACCCTGATGGTCAGAAACATTCTCCTGAAAACCCTGAATCAGCCCATGCCCGAGCATGTTCCCTGCGCGGTTCCGGAAAATCTGCCCATGCGCCCCCCGAACCTCTGCGCCGGATGCTCCCATCGGTCCACCTACTATGCGGTGCGCAGGGTATTTGGAGACGAGGCGCTCTATTCCTCGGATATCGGGTGCTATACCCTGGGTATCCTTCCTCCTCTCAAGGCGGCCGACTTTCTGCTGTGCATGGGTTCCTCCATTTCCACAGGTTGCGGGGCCGCTCGGGTTGCGGATCAGCCCGTGGTCGCATTCATCGGCGATTCCACGTTTTTTCACTCCGGCATGACCGGCCTGGTCAATGCGGTCTTTAACGACCACGACATCCTGATCGTCATTCTGGATAATCGAACCACGGCCATGACAGGGCATCAGCCCAACCCCGGCGTGGATCAGACCCAAATCGGGGACAACGCCCACAAGATCGATATCGAGGCCATCGTCAAAGGCTGCGGTGTCGAACACGTCACCACGATCAAGTCACTGAACCAGAAGGCCCTGGTCACGACGCTTGAAGCGTACAAAGAATTATCCGGGGTCAGGGTGATCATTTCCCGCGAACCCTGTGCGATCTTCAAGCGCAAGGTTCTGCGATCGGCTCCCAGTCAGGTCGCCTATATCGAGGAAGGATTTGAAAGCAGTGATGACGTTCTCACCTGCCTCAACGAGCTCGGCTGTCCTGCATTTTTCCTCCATGAGGGCAAGGTGGGCATCGATCCCTTCCAATGTGCCGGCTGCATGCTCTGCGTCCAGCTCAGTGACCATATCAAAGCACGAAAAAGGAGCCTTGCATAATGCAAAAAACCCGTATCTATCTCACCGGTGTCGGCGGACAGGGTACGCTGACCGCGACCAATCTGCTGGCCCAGATCGGCCTGGACAACGGGCTGGAGGTCACGGCAGGCGAAATCCACGGCATGGCCCAGCGAGGCGGTGTGGTTGCCTCGACCATCCTGTTCGGTGGCTATCAGAGTCCCAAGATCAGCCCGGGTGAAGCCGATATCCTCCTTGGCTTCGAACCCCTTGAAACCTATCGGGCTCTCTGCTTCCTCGCACCCAGGGGCGTGGTGGTCAGCAACAGCGAACCGGTTCTGCCCATAGGTGTGGCCCTGGGCCGGGAAGGCTATCCGGATATGGAGCTCATCCATAAGGCCACAAACGAGCAGGCCCACAAGGCGTTCTTTCTGCCCTGCCTCTCCCTGGCCAAACAGGCCGGCACGCCACAGGCCGCCAATATCGTCCTGTTGGGCGCCCTGTGCTCCCTGAATCTGATTCCCATCGGACTTCAGGAACTGCAGACCGGAATACGTGCCCATCTCAAGCCCAAGATCGTGGATATCAATCTTCGCGCCGTGGAACTTGGTGCCTCGGCGGTCGATCAACAGGCTTAAGTGAATCAATCATTCATGTGTCACGCGAGAGCAGTCTGAGGGAAACCGTATCTGCGGTTTCCCTCAGTTCACAACCAGCCCACCAAAACCATGCCCACCACCTCCCAATCCCTGCTTGAAACGCTCAATCTGGTCATCGCCGATCTCGATCCTCTCCAACCCCTGCAGCCGACCCTGGAGGGGGTGCTCAAAAAAACGGCTGACTTATCGGGATATAAAAGGATTGCCCTGGCCATTTTCGACCCCAAGACAGACACCCTCCGTTTCAGCATCACCCATGGGCATACCAAACCTTCCTCCTCGACCTATGCACCGGGAGAGGGAATCACCGGCCATGTTCTGAGTACCGGAGAGCCCATTGTGGTCCGGATCATGGCCGAGGAACCCCTGTTTTTGAATCGGGCCGGCGGCCGAAGTCAGGAAGAAATGGCCTCCCTCTCCTTTATCAGCGTTCCGGTGATCACATCGGGCGAACAGGGAGAAATTCTCGGCGTCTTGAGCGCGGATCTTCCTCTGTCCGAACACGACCATCTCGACCTGCACAAGGACTTTCTTCAGGCCCTTGCCCGGGTCATTGCCAGGCAGACCGCCTACCTCCAGGAATGCATGATTTTAAGCGATACCCAGCTTTCCAGCATGGTTCGGGAAACCAATCAGGCGGAAAATCTGGCCAAGAACCGGATCGTGGCCTCTTCCAAGGCCATGTCCCAGGTCATGGGGCAGATCATGCAGGTGGCGGAAAGTCGGGCCACGGTCCTCTTGCGCGGTGAATCAGGAACCGGCAAGGAACTCCTGGCCGAGGCCATTCACAATATGAGCTCACGCAGGAACAAACCTTTTGTGAAGCTCAATTGCGCGGCCCTGCCCTCGGAACTCATCGAGAGCGAACTGTTCGGCTACGAGCGGGGAGCGTTTACCGGTGCGGTGGGAAGCAAAAAGGGACGTTTCGAGCTGGCCCATCACGGAACATTGTTTCTCGACGAGATCGGAGAACTCAGCGCCGAGGCCCAGGCCAAGCTGCTAAGGGCTCTTCAGGAGGGAGAGATACAGCGCCTTGGGAGTGAAAAATCCACCAGGATCGACGTGCGTATTGTCTGCGCCACACATCAGCCCCTTGAAACCCTGATCGAGGAAAATCGATTCCGCGAGGACCTCTACTACCGGATCAACGTCTTCCCCATTTTCATCCCCTCTCTTCGGGAACGCAGACAGGATATTCTTCCTTTGGCCGAACACTTTCTGTCCATTTTTTCCCAGGAATACGGCAAGCAGGTCAAGCGGATCTCCACTCCGGCCATCGACCTGCTGACCCAGTACCATTGGCCTGGAAATGTCCGTGAATTGCGCAATTGCATCGAGCGGGCCACCCTCTTGTGCATGGACGAGGCCATCCGGACCTACCACCTCCCCCCGACCCTGCAGACCGCTGAAAGTTCGGCTACCGATACAGAGCTTTCATTTGGCGAGGCCGTGGCCCGGTTCGAACAGGAACTTCTTGTGGAGGCCCTGAAAAAAACCCAGGGCAATATGCTCGAAGCGGCCAGAGAGCTGCGTTCGAGTTACCGGGTGGTCAATTACAAGATCAAGAAATACGGCATCAATCCCAAAAAATATACCCCCCACAAATAACAAACCGTGACCGGGTTTCTGCCCGATCACGGTTGTCTCTTTTTTATATCTTCTCTTTGATCAGTCGTGCGTGCCGCCATTGACCAGATTTTCCAGGGTCGACCGGAGTCCGTCCAGGGAAACCGGTGGAGGAATGACCGCCACGATACGATCGGCAAATGATCGCACAAGGGAAGTGCTTCCATATCCCCCCAACATGACCAGAGGAAGATCGGGCAGGCCCGCAAGACATTCTTGTATCCGCCCTTCAGGTCGATCCGCATTGACGATTCCCAGACACGGACTGTCCACCATATCGATAAACTCCCCATCAGAGGGAGACAGTGATCCCGCCTCATATCCCAGCATGTCGAGCATGTCCGTTAGAATCTGACGCATCTCCACCTGATTGCTGACCACGAGCAGCTGCGGTCGTGTCTCACCCTGGCCAAACGGCACTACCATCTCGCCGATATGAACGGACAATTCCCCGACAAGAGCGGCGATGGTTCGGGCCTTATCCGACAGGTGACTGCAACCGGGAAGGCGGGTCAGCTGGGCTGCCAATTGTTCCATCTCCAAAGACCGCTGTTTTAGAATCGATCCGAGTTCCTCGGGGGCGATCTTTGCATAGGCAGGAAGATCCGCGTCCACATGGTGGGAGGAAACCTCCAGATCAAACCGGGGTCGCTGTTTGATCCGGGTCAGGGTCGACTCCCAGAATTCCTCGGGACGTCCTTTTTTCCAATCCTTGGGTTCCTGATCGCACATCCGCTTGGCCACAAGACGGATACAGCGGGCAGCAGGACAGTTCGGATGGGAAGTGAAAAAGGGAGTCTTGCAAAACGATGTCCGAGCCTTGGGATCCAGGGGAACGACCCCCACAAGCCGGGGTTTCAACTTCAGATATCGCTGCACCGTGCTGGACAGGGTGGCAAAGATTTTCTTGGCATCCCCCATGTTTTCAGCCCTGTTGACGATGATCTGTGGGCGGGACCACAAACCGTTCTCCCGCAACACCTTGATCAGGGCATAGGCATCCACCAAGGAGGTGACCTCGGGATTGATGACCACGATCAACTCTCTGGCACTCAGACACAGGGAAACAACCTGTTGGGAGAGTCCGGGAGAATTGTCGATCAGCAGAAAATCATACCTGGTCAGCTTTTTGAACTCTCCGACAAGGGCGGCCCGCTTTTCCTGGGGCAGTTCAGCCATTCTGGAAATGCCTGAACTCCCTGGGATGATGTCCAGGTTGGGACAGGCCCGAACAATGACATCCTCCAAAGGAGTATCGAGAAAAAGGACCTCTTCCAGGGTATGCTCGGGAGGCTCCAGCCCCAGAACCAGATCCACATTGGACAGGCCGAGATCCGCATCGAGAAGACAGACCCTCTGCCCCATGGACGCCAGAGCGAGCCCGATATTGACGGCCATGGTCGTCTTACCGGCCCCTCCCTTGCCGCTGGCAAAGGCGATGATCCTTGTATGTGCTGACATGGGTGTTTTGCTCAGGACAGAGTCACGACAGACTGGATATCCTGGATAAGTGATTTGATGTGAAAGGGTTTGCGGATACACTTGGTGGCCCCGAGCTCGAGGGCCTTGTCCATTTCCTCGGACGAAGCCAGGCCGGTGATCACGAACACGGGCATCTCGCTGATCTGATTCTTGATTCTGGCCAAAAGATCCAGTCCCGAATAGGAAGGCATCCGGATGTCCATGAGCATGAGATCATAGCTATGCAGGGCCAGAGTTTCCAAACCCACTTTTCCGTTTTCAGCAACATCGACCCGACACCCGTATGAGCTCAAGGTTTCGGTCAGAATGTCTCGAATATGCTCCTCGTCATCCACCACAAGAATCCGGGTGTGCTGCGAAGCATTCTTGGTCACATTACTCAACCCCTGATGCGTGGCGTTCTGGTGCTTTGCCTGTTCTTCCCGGGGAGTGAAGATGGGCAAAGAGACGGAAACCCTGGTTCCCTGGCCGGGATCACTCTGGATATCGATGTTTCCATAATGATTGGTCACAATCCCATAGGCCGTGGAGAGCCCCAGACCCGTTCCCTTGCCCTGTTCCTTGGTGGTAAAAAAGGGATCAAAAACCTTGGCCAGACATTCTTTGTCAATACCCTCACCCGTATCCTGGACCACGATTTTCACCCATTTTGAAGATGGACCGGATGATGTGGATATCCGAAGCACCCCGCCATCCTTCTCCATAGCATGCTGGGCATTGATGAAAAAATTGAGAAAGACCTGCTCCAGTTGTGCCCCATCGGCATGAAGCAGGGCAATATCCTCGGCAAAATCCCTTTCGATACGGATGTTCTGCTTGCGCATGGGGGGTGCAACAAGATCGAGAACCTTGTCCAAAAGAGCGTTGATATCCACCTTGTTTTTACTCGGTGAGGCCGGGCGGGCAAAGCCCATGAGATTGGTCAAGATGGAGCTGATCCGCTCTATCTGATCATGAATCTGTCTGAGCTCACGTTTTTTCTTCTCATCATCCTCCCTGGCCTCGATCATCTGGGTCCGTGCGGAGATAATGGCCAGGGGATTGTTAATTTCGTGAGCTGCCCCGGCTGCCAGCTGTCCCACGGCGGCGAGACGTTCCGACTGCATGAGCTGCAGATTGAATTGACGGTTTTTCCACAGGGCGGCAGACAGTTCGTCGGCGCGTCTGCGCAGTTCTCTGTAGACCCGCAAACGTTCCAATGTGCTCACGATCAGCGAAACGAATTGGGAAAATCCCATGAATTCCTGGGTGGTCATGGCACGGTCCGGATGGCTTCGTCCCAGACACAATTCACCGAAAAACCCCTTTCCCTTCAAGGAAAAGATGGTAAAACCCTGGCTGAGGGCAAACCCCCGGGGTCCGGACTCCTGGTTGAGCGTTCCATGCTGATTTTCACGTTCCCAGACGGTTTTGATGAGTCTGCATAACCCCGCACTGACAGGAGGCGACCCCGGCTCCAGGATCGGTTCCATATCCCTGTCCAAGGGGCAGGAAAAGAGTCGTTCAAAACCTTCACACTTCCAAACGATCCCCTCGAGAAAGGTCCGGGATTCATTGATCCAATAGACAACCCCGCGTGCTACGCCCATGTCGGCATGGAGATAACGTGGAATGAGCGGAAAAAAATCAGCAACAGCATCGATCTTGTTAAAGGCGATACCTGCCTTGATGATTGCAGCGGAAAAGCGATTGGAAACGCTCAGGGAGACATTCTTCCGATCAAGCTCGAGGGCGATATGGGATAATCGCTCGTTGGCACGCTGCAGCGCATGGTAAAAAGGGGATGAACCGTTGGTATCCAGGTCGAACAGGGAAACGTGCTCTTCGAATTCCTTAGAAAATGTCTTTCTGATCACCTCGAGATCGTCCCCGGCGATGCCCAGGGAAGAGAGGAGTTCCTCGGTGTCCGCCTCTCGGGTCATGGATGGATTGGGTCTGTCCACCAAGGCCTCATGGGCCAGATGGTTGGCTGCCTTGACCAACAGAAGCATCTCCGTGAGTCCGTTTTCCCCGCTGACCACCCCGGGCTCGATATGATGCTGCCAGATGGTATTTTCGATCAGCGAAGGAAGATGCCATTTTCTGGCCAGCTCCCTGCCGATTGCGGCATGATTGACCTTGAAGACCTGTTCTTCCGCCCTGGAACTCGGTTCGTGGTGCACAGTGATCCGCTCGTGACATTCCATGAATTTGTCAGGGAAGTATACCAGGAGAAAGATCTTTCCCATATCATGAAGCATACCCGCGGCAAAGGCCTCGTTGCGCAGCTGCGGATAGGTTCGGTCAGCGAGAAGTCCGGCAAATATGGCGCAGGCAAGACTGTGTATCCACAACTCCTTGTAGAGATCATCCTCCTCGGTCTCGCTTCCTACGAGACCGTCCCTGACGATAACCGAGAGCAGCAGAATGCGCAGGGGACGCATCCCCAGCAAAGGAAAGGCATGGGACACGGAGGTGACCGGATGCCCTCCCCGCTCGGCACTATTCACCGTTTTGAGGACCTTGAGGGTCAGGGCGGGATCGGATTCCACAAGGGCGGCCAATTCCGAAAGAGAAAATTCATCTTCCAGCACGATCTGCAGAATCCTGGTCGCCACTGCAGGCAAAGAAGGCATCTGCTCCACGTGGTGGAGTATATTGTCGATTTGTATGGTCATGGAAGGGCGAAGAGATGCGGGTGAAGGGGAAGATGATACGGATCGATTTCTCGAGGAAAGGGAGGCCAGCGACATGGTGCGATCCGCCTGCCGTTGGACGAGCACTTTTTTCTTCTGAAAAAAATCACGCATAAATACCACCCCTGCTCAACCAAAAGGCATGTATTCCAATACATATTCTGGAATCATGCCTTTTTTACTGTTGTATGACAAGGACATTGTAATCAGCGGCAACGCTCCAACAGGTCGGAAAATTACGGAACCTGATCCTCTCCCCCCTCGTTTGAAGGGGGTTGTGCAGCCAGTTCCTGGCGCACGGCCTGCAGAACATCTTCAGGAACCGAGTCCAATTTGAGGATGGCCTGCAGATATCTTTCCCCTTGTGCGGGGTCATCCAAAAAGTGACGATGGAGAATGCCCAGATTGAACAGGGCGTAGACATTGTCGGCATCGATTTCAATCAAGGTGGCAAAGGTGGCTGCAGAGGCCGGGTAGTCCTGTTTTTGAAACAGCGAAACACCCTTTTGATTCAAGGCCATGGTATCATGCGGCTCGATGGCAAGAACGCGATTCCAAAACATGAGTGCCCTGTCCCAGGCCTTCATGTGCATGAACGCATTGCCCAGACCGCGCAGGGCATCCAGGTCGTTGGGATTGCTCTCGAGCTGTTCCATGAGCTGGGTGATATCGGCCATGGGCCCCTGGTCGGCGGATGGGTTCATCCGGACCTCCCGGACATCCAGAAAGGGATGGGTGACCCGGTGAAAAATCATGGTCCCGGCAAGAACAACCAGGCAAATACCTACAATGCCGAGCAGAGATTTCTCAAAACCGCGGGATGAAAGGGTGGCATTATCGTTCATTGATGATCTCCAGATGGTCGATGCGCTTGGCCAAACGTTTCTGGGTCGCATGGATGAAACAGAGATATGCGCCGATTCCGGCCCAGACGAACACATTGGCAATAAAAAGATAGTTCATGGATACTCCAAAAAATACAAACCAGATTGGCAGTGAACGGACAGATCCTCTCACGGATCTTCACGCGATTAGCGCAGGGTGATCTCATCCATGAGAGCGTGGTACCGCATGGTCCGCCACCGGGCCAGGACCAGACTCAGGGTCAGCAGCCCCCAGGCGGTCAGGGAAACCAGAACAGTGACGAACATTTCGGGTTCCAGCCCACCGGATTTGCTGGCAAATACGGCCGGATGGATACTGCGCCACATACGGGCGGAAAAAAAGACCAGCGGAACGTCCAGAAAGGCGATGATCCCCAGCACCGCACACAGTCTGCTCGAGCTGGATCCCCCCAGGCCGCTGCCGCGCAAAATAAGATAGCCGGCATAGACGAACCACATGACCAGGGCGGTACTCAATCTCGGATCCCAGGTCCACCAGGTATTCCAGGCGGACCTGGCCCACAGGGAGCCGGTGACAAGGGCCAGACCACAAAAAAGAACCCCGATCTCGGCACAGGCCCCGGCAAAGGCATCCCAGGCGGGATGACGGCGCACAAGGACCATGATCGAGCCCACAAAGACCCCTCCAAAACAGACCAAAGCCCACCAGGCAAGGGGAAGATGCGTGTAAAAGATCTTCTGAACCTGGCCCATGGTCATCTCTTCAGGGGCATAGATCCAGATGAAATACTGAGAAACGAGCATGGCCACGATGGTGGCCAGGGGAAGAATCACCCGGAAGGTTGTTGAAGAAAAGGTTTGATTCATATGCGCTGCATTCACGAGTAAGGGGTTCAACCGGCTCGAAGACTCATTCCTGCCCATAGACATACGGAAAAAGAAGCATGGCCGCTCCGGCAAAGATGACATCAAAGGCACCGATAATTCCGAACCAGTCCGTGACACCGTCGAGAGAAGCGTTCGTGAGCAGCACCCCGCCCACCTTGACCCCGCCGAGAAGGAGCGGAAGCAGCAAGGGAAAAAGAATGATGCTCAGTAACGAGTCACGGGTGTCCTGCCCCTGAGAAACCGCCCCGAGCAGGGAGCCGAGAATGACCAGTCCGGCATCCACACCAATGATCAGGGCTGCCAGTCCGGCAACCGAGGACAGGGTTTCCTGGGACAGAAAGACGATGATGGCCGGAATAAAACAGCATTGGGCCATGACCAGCAGGGCCAGGCCCCCCAGAAGTTTGCCCAGCCAGACCGTCTGGATGGGCATGGGCGTCATGATCAGGGCCAGACGCGTCTCGTTCTCCTCTTCGAGTCGATAGAGCATGGTAAAGATGAGAACCACCGAAAAACAGGAGGATATCCAGAAGATGGCCGCTGCCGATTGAGCGCTGATCCGCTCTCCGGGGTTGCCGGACAGACTGAAGATGAACACCAGCAAAAGCCCCAAAAGGACCGCCTGAAACAATCCGTTTCCACCGGAAAGTACCTGCCGCAGATCCTTGGCGGCTACGATCAGTCCTTTAGACACCATCGTCAGCATACTCCGTGTATTCCCGGGTCGGCCCCCAGAAATCCATTTTCTTCCCGGCCAGGCGAAGAAGATGATCGGTCCTTCCGAGATCCCGGGTGATGTCATGGCTGACCCACATGATACCGGCACCGTTTTGCCGGGCCGCATCGATTTCGTGGAACAAAAGCTCGCAGGACGCGGTATCCAGCCCCGTTGACGGCTCGTCCAGAAGAATGATTTTGGGGGCGAGCAGAAGAATCCGTGCCAAGGCCAATCGCTGGGCCATGCCCCTTGAAAACCCCCGGGTCCGTTCAAAGGCAAAGGGTTTGAGACCGACCCGTTCGAGAAGATCCACCAGGTCCCTCTCGGACCGGCCAAGGGTATACATCCGATTCCAGAACCCGAGATTCTGCACAGCGGTCATGCCGGTGTACACAAAGGTCGCGTGCCCCATATAGGCGATCTCGTGATCTCCCACACGTCGGACAACATCTCCCCCTGCCGGACGGATCAATCCGGCCACACACTTGAGCAACGTCGATTTGCCGGCACCGTTCTCGCCGGCCACGAGCACGGCCATTCCCGGATCCAGAGAAAACGAAACCTCCTTGAAGACCAGCCGGGAACCATAAAAATGGTACAGATCCCTTACCGTAAGCAAGGTCCCACTCATCGAGCCTCCAGGTTCTTGGAAACCGGATCGCATGAAATGCCCAACCCATTGTTTTCACGTAGTGCTGCTGAACCGGACAAACAGACAGGCTGGCCATGGCGCTTACACATTCCTTGGAAAAACATGATTCATCACCAGAGGCATAAAGTGTCCTAGCCTTCAGAGGCTACCCGGGAAGATCGACCGGACTTGCGTTGGCGTCTCAGGCAGAAAAAGGCCATCACACACATAAGTGTTCCTCCGATCCACAGCCAGTTGACCAGAGGATTGATGGTGATCTTCACGCTGATGTTCTTGTCCTCGTCGAAACCGAGCAGGGTCGCATAGATTTCATCCCCCAGGGAGGGAATGATGGACACTTCGGCAAACGGCTGCTCGAAATTGGCATACATCCGCTTTTGCGGAGTCAGGGTTCCCAGAGGCCGGCCATTTTTGGCAACCATGAGTCTGGCTTCGTATGCGGTCATACCCGGACTGGGTTTGATCTCGAAATCCGTATACAGGATTTCATATTCCCCAACCGTGAGTACACCGCCTTTTTGCACGATACGTTCCTGGTTGATCTGATAGGGGCCGGAAAAGGCGATTCCCAGGGCAATAAGGGCAACCCCTACATGAACCCCGTACGCTCCCCAGGCCCACAACTGTCTGGTCAAAGAACGGTTGACCAGGAACAGGGCCGGGATGGAAACAAGAACAGCCACAGCGGAACTGCCTGCAAAAAGGGACAGGGGTTTGATCAGACCGGCAAGATACAGCCCGCCCCCCCCGAGAACGAGGGCACCCAGGGTGAACCAAAGTCCCAGGCGGCTCTTGGCCCCGGACTTCCATGCCAGCCAGGGACAGAATCCCAGGAGCAAGACAATAAGGGACATGGGCGGGAGACAGACCCTGTTGTAGAAATCAGGACCAAACCCCACGGTATTCTCGCTCCACAACCCGCTGATAACGGGCCAATTGACGCCGAGAAAAACGATTCCCCCCAGGGCCAGAAGAAGCCAGACCACAAGAAGCAGGATCCCGGGTTTGCTGAACATGCCGTCGAGTTGCCGGCTCTCACACTGCCGGCACCCGTAAAGGACAGCCAGGGTAACCATGAGTCCCAGCATCATGAAGACGATAAGGGGCATCCCCACCCCTCCCGATCCAAAGGCATGCAGGGACTCGATAAAACCGCTCCGGACGATAAAGGTGCCGTAAAAGCACAAAAGCAGGGTCAGGCTGGCCAGAAAAATATTTGTTTTTAAAAGCCCCTTGCGGGTCCGGCCGATCAGGGCCGTATGCAGCAGGGCCGTGGCGGCGAACCAGGGGATCAGGGAGGCATTTTCCACCGGATCCCAGGCCCAGTATCCGCCCCATCCCAGTTCCATGTACGACCACCAGGCCCCCAAAACGATCCCGGCTGTCAAAAAAATCCAGGCCATGATCAGCCAGTTCCGACACCGTTCAAGCCAGAGAAAGGGACTCCCGGTCACACAATGGGCAAAGGCCAGACAGCAGGGAATCGTGAACCCGGCATACCCGATAAAAAGAAGGGGCGGATGAAAGATCATGCCCGGATTCTGAAGCAGGGGGTTCATGCCGTTGCCCTGATCCGGAGGATTGATCAATTGGACAAAGGGGTTACTTACGCTGGTCAACAAAAGCAGAAAAAATCCCTGGACCAGGAAAAAGAACAGCCAGAACCAGATCTTCGTTTTCTGATCCATGAGCCGGTACCCGGGGGTGAAAATCATGATGGCCCCCAAAAGGGCGAGCATCAATGCCCAGAAGAGAAACGATCCGTCCTGCCCGGCCCAAAAGGCGGTCACCGCATAGAATGTGGGCAAAAAGGTATCTGTATATTCCTGAACATACAAAAAGGAAAAATCCCGATTGACCAGGGCAAGGGTAAGAATCCAGGAACTCAGCAGCAAAAAACCCGTACAGGCCAATTGTCCCCGTTCCATCCATACCAGAACCGCATTTCTGTTCCTGGAGAGATCGAAACAACCTTTGAAGGAAAGTGACAGGGTGACAAGGAGGGACAGAAACAACGAGGCAAAGGCGATGGAATGCATGGAATAAGCGCTCTTTTATTTGGAATGGAAGATCACAACGGGAAAAAAGCCACAGGAATTATCCGGAAAAATGGCATACAGACAACAAAGAGGCAGGCATGATGATCACGACGATTTCTTCTCGTACTTTGAAGGACACTTGGTCATCAGGGTCTTGGCCATAAAGGTATGGGAAGACGGCTGCATCCCCCCCTCCACAATGACCTCGACACCAGGCTTGAAGGTATCGGGGATCACGCCACGATACCTGACCGGCAGGGTTTTGGAGGTATCCTCCTTGTCCACAAGGATAAAGGATATGGCCATGGAATCCGTGGAACGCTCGAGCCCCTGTTCCGCCACATTACCGAACAGTCTGGCCTGAGACAGCTTGGAGCTTTCCATGGCCAATGCTTCGGATACATTCAAAAAATAGACAGAGTTCTTGGACAGTCCCGAAAAGAGAAGATATCCAAGGCCCACGGCGAGACAGGCAAAGGCTGTCACATATATCCATTTCTGGTTGGCTTGTTTGGTCATGATTTCACCCTCATCAAGGGATGGTGTTCAGGGAACCGTGGTATCCATTCCCTATCCGTCATGTATGGTATCCTGGATGCGGGTCGACGTTCCGGCGCCATCCAGGCAATCGGTGCTGAACAACTACGGTGGTTCCACCAGGGGTGGACAATGCCTTTCGGGAGACTCATTTTTCCCGGATCAGCTCCGCGCGCTGTTGCCTTGCAAACTCCCGCATGTCAACGACCTGAGCGGATAGGTCCGGTCGGCAAGAAGCCCGGCAAATATGGCGCAGGCAAGACTGTGTATCCACAGCTCCTTGTAGAGATCATCTTCCTCGGTCTCGCTTCCTACGAGGCCCTCCCTGACGATAACCGAGAGCAGCAGAATGCGCAGGGGACGCATCCCCAGCAAAGGAAAGGCATGGGAGACTGAAGTGACCGGATGCCCTCCCCGCTCGGCACTATTCACCGTTTTGAGGACCTTGAGGGTCAGGGCGGGATCGGATTCCACAAGGGCGGCCAATTCCGAAAGAGAAAATTCATCTTCCAGCACGATCTGCAGAATCCTGGTTGCCACGGCAGGCAGGGAGGGCATCTGCTCCACGTGATGGAGTATGTTGTCGATTTGTATGGTCATAGAAGGGCGAATAGCTGCTGATGATGGGGGATATGCTTCGGATCGATTTCTCGACGAGAGGGAGGCCAGCGGCATCGTGCGATCCGCCTGCCGCTGGACGAGCACTTTTTTCTTCTGAAAAAAATCACGCATAAATACCAACCCTGCTCAACAAAAAGGCATGTATTCCACTGAATATTCTGAAATCATGCCTTTTTTACTGTTGTATGACAAGGAAATTGTAATCTGCGGCAAGGCTCCAAAAGGTCGAAAAATTACGGAACCTGATCCTGCGAGCCCTCACTCGGAGCGGGTTGTGCAGCCAGTTCCTGGCGCACGGCCTGCAGAACATCTTCAGGGACCGACTCCAGCTTCAGGATGGCCTGCAGATAACCTTCTCCCTTGGCGGGGTTATCCAAAAAATGACGATGGAGAATGCCCAGATTGAACAGGGCATAGACATTGTCGGCATCGATTTCAAGCAAGGTGGCGAACGTGGCTGCGGAAGCGGGGTAATCCTGTTTTTGAAACAGCGAGACACCCTTTTGGTTCAAGGCCATGGTATCCTGCGGCTCGATGGCAAGAACCCGATTCCAAAACATGAGCGCTCTGTCCCAGGCCTTCATGTGCATGAACGCATTGCCCAGACTGCGCAAGGCATCCACGTCGTTGGGATTGTTCTCGAGCTGTTGCATGAGCTGGGTGATATCGGCCATGGGCCCCTGATCGGCGGATGGGTTCATCCTGACCTCCCGGACATCCAGAAAGGGATTGGTGACCCGGTAAAAAACCATGGTCCCGGCAAGAACTACCAGGCAAAACACCACAATACCGAGCAGAGGTTTCTCAAAACCGCGGGATGAAAGGGTGGCATTATCGTTCATTGATGATCTCCAGATGGTCGATGCGCTTGGCCAAACGTTTCTGGGCCGCATGGATGAAACAGAGATATGCGCCGATTCCGGCCCAGACGAACACATTGGCAATAAAAAGATAGTTCATGGATACTCCAAAAAAATACAAACCAGATTGACAGTGAACGGACATATCCTCTCACGGATCTTCACGAGATTAGCGCAGGGTGATCTCGTCCATGAAAGCGTGATACCGCATGGTCCGCCACCGGGCCAGAACCAGGGCCAGGGTCAACAGTCCCCAGGCAACCAGAGAAACAAAAACCGTGACGAGCATTTCAGGCTCCAATCCACCGGATTTGCTTGCAAATACAGCCGGATGAATACTGCGCCACATGCGGGCGGAAAAAAAGACCAGCGGCACGTCCAAAAAAGCGATGATCCCCAGCACCGCACACAGTCTGCTCGAGGCGGCTCCACCCAGACCGCTTCCGCGCAAAATGAGATAGCCCGCATACACGAACCACATGACCAGTGCCGTACTCAATCTGGGATCCCAGGTCCACCAGGTATTCCAAGCCGACCGGGCCCACAGGGAACCGGTGACCAATGCCAGACCGCAAAAAAGGACCCCGACCTCGGCACAGGCTCCGGCAAAGGCATCCCAGGCAGGGTGACGGCGCACAAGAACCATGATCGAGCCGACAAAGACCCCCCCGAAACAGACCAATGCCCACCAGGCTAGGGGAAGATGGGTGTAGAATATCTTCTGAACCTGGCCCATGGTCATCTCTTCAGGGGCATAGATCCAGATGAAATACTGGGAAATGAGCATGGCCACTGCCGTGGCCAGGGGAAGAATCGCCCGAAATAATGCTGACGAAAAAATTTGGTTCATATGCGCTGTGTGCGAGAGTAAGGGGTTCAGCCGGCTTGAAGGCTCATTCCTGTCCATAGACATACGGAAAGAGAAGGATGGCCGCTCCGGCAAAGATGACATCAAAGGCGCCGATAATCCCGAACCAGTCCGTGACACCGTCGAGAGAAACGCCCGCAAGAAGCACTCCTCCCACTTTGACCCCGCCCAGAAGCAACGGGAGAAGCAGCGGAAAAAGAATGATGCTTAACAGTGAATCACGGGTATCCTGCCCCTGGGAAACGGCCCCGAGCAGAGAGCCGAGAATGACCAGTCCGGCATCGACTCCGACGATCAGTGCTGCCAATCCAGCGAACGAAGAGAGGGTTTCCTGGGCCAGGAAGACGATGATGGCCGGAATGAAGCAGCATTGGGCCATGACCAGCAGAACGAGCCCTCCCAGAAGTTTGCCCAGCCAGACGGTCTGGATGGGCATGGGAGTCATGATCAGGGCCAGGCGCGTCTCGTTCTCCTCTTCCAGCCGATAGAGCATGGTAAAGATGAGAACCAAGGAAAAACAGGAAGATATCCAGAAGATGGCTGCTGCCGATTGCGCGGAGATCCTTTCACCCGGACCGCTGGACAGACTGAAGATGAACACCAGAAGAAGTCCCAGAAGGACGGCCTGAAACAGTCCGTTTCCGCCGGAAAGCACCTGCCGCAGATCCTTGGCGGCCACGATCAGTCCTTTAGACACCATTATCGGCATACTCCGTGAATTCCCGGGTGGGCCCCCAGAAATCCATTTTCTTCCCTGCCAGGCGAAGAAGATGGTCGGTCCTTCCAAGATCCCGGGAGATGTCATGACTGACCCACATAATTCCAGCCCCGTTGTGTCGTGCCCGGTCGATCTCACGAAACAAAAGATCACAGGAGGGCTGATCCAGCCCGGTGGAAGGCTCATCCAGGAGAATGATCCTCGGATTCAGCAGAAGGATCCGGGCCAGGGCCAATCGCTGGGCCATGCCCCTTGAAAATCCCCTGGTCCGTTCAAAGGCAACGGGTTTGAGACCTACCCGTTCGAGAAGATCCACAAGGTCGGATTCGGACCTGCCGAGGCTGTACATCCTGTTCCAGAAACCGAGATTCTGCACAGCGGTCATGCCGGTGTACACAAAGGTTGCGTGCCCCATGTAGGCAATCTCATGATCTCCTACATGACGGGAAATCCCTCCCCCTGCGGGACGGATCAACCCGGCCGCACACTTGAGCAAAGTCGACTTGCCGGCACCGTTCTCACCGGCCACGAGCACGGCCATTCCCGGTTCCAGGGAAAAAGAGATCCCTTTGAAGACCAGGCGTGAGCCATAAAAATGGTATACATCAATGACTTCGAGCAATGCCCGATTCATCGATCCTCCCAGCTCTTGAAAATCACATTGTGTGAAATGCCGAATCCATTGTTTACACGTATCATTGTCAATCCGGAAAAACAGACAGGTTGTTCGTGGCCCTTACAAATTCTTTTGAAAGGCATGGTTGTTTCCCAGACGCATATATTGTTCTAGCTCTCGGAGGATACGCGGGAAGAGTGAGAGGACTGCCGCTGTCGTCTCAGGCAGAAAAGAGCCATCACACACATAAGTGTCCCTCCGATCCACAGCCAATTGACCAGAGGATTGATGGTGATTTTCACGCTGATATTCTTGTCTTCGTCGAAACCGAGCAGCGTCGCATATATCTCATCCCCCAGGGAGGGAATGATGGATACTTCGGCAAAAGGCTGTTCGAAATTGGCATACATCCGCTTTTGCGGTGTGAGAGTTCCCAGAGGCCGGCCATTTTTTGCAACCATGAGTCTGGCTTCGTATGCGGTCATACCCGGACTGGGTTTGATCTCGAAATCCTTGTACAGAATTTCATATTCCCCGACACTGAGTACCCCGCCTTGTTGCAGAATACTCTCCTGATTGATCTGATAGGGACCGGAAAAGGCGATCCCCAGGGCAATAAGGGCAACCCCCACATGGACCCCGTACGCTCCCCAGGCCCACAATTGTTTGGTCAAAGGACGGTTGACCAGGAACAAAGCCGGGATGGAAACGAGGACAGCCACGGCGGAACTGCCTGCAAAAAGGGCCAGAGGTTTGATCAGACCGCAGAGGTACAGGCCGCCTCCTGCGAGAATGAGCGCACCCAGGGTGAACAAGAGTCCCAGACGGCTCTTGGCCCCGGACTTCCATGCCAGCCAGGGACAGAATCCCAGGAGCAAAACGATAAGGGACATGGGCGGCAGACAGACCCTGTTATAAAATTCAGGACCAAAACCCACGGTATTCTCGCTCCACAACCCGCTGATAACGGGCCAATTGACCCCGAGAAAAACAATCCCTCCCAGGGCCAGAAGGAGCCAGACCACGAGAAGAAGGATCCCGGGTTTGCTGAACATGCCGTCGAGTTCCCGGCTGGGATAATGGCGGCATCCATAGATGACAGCCAGGGTGACCATCAATCCCAACGTCATGAAAACGATGAGGGGTATCCCCACCCCGCCCGATCCAAAGGCATGCAGCGACTCGATAAAACCGCTACGGACGATAAAGGTGCCGTAAAAACACAAAAGCAGCGTCAGACTGGCCAGAAAAATATTTGTCTTTAAAAGACCTTTGCGGGTTCGGCCGATAAGGGCTGTATGAAGCAGCGCCGTGGCCGCAAACCAGGGGATGAGGGAGGCATTTTCCACCGGATCCCAGGCCCAGTAGCCGCCCCATCCGAGTTCCATGTAGGACCACCATGCACCGAGAACGATCCCCGCTGTCAAAAAAATCCAGGCCATGAGCAGCCAGTTCCGGCACCGTTCAAGCCAGGCAAGGGGATTGCCGGTCACACAATGGGCAAAGGCCAGGCAGCAGGGAATCGTGAATCCCGCGTACCCGATAAAAAGAAGGGGCGGATGAAAGATCATACCCGGATTCTGGAGCAGGGGGGTCATGCCGTTGCCCTGATCCGGAGGATTGATCAATTGGACAAAGGGGTTGCTTACGCTTGTCAGCAGAAGCAGGAAAAAACCCTGTACCAGAAAAAAGAACAGCCAGAACCACATCCTCGTTTTCTGATCCATGAGCCGGTAGCCGGGGGTAAAAATCATGATCGCCCCCAGAAGCGCGAGCATCAATGCCCAGAAGAGAAACGATCCGTCCTGCCCGGCCCAAAAGGCGGTCACTGCATAGAATGTGGGCAAAAAAGTATCTGTATATTCTTGAACATACAGAAAGGAAAAATCCCGATTGACCAAGGCAAGGGTGAGGATCCAGGAACTCAGGAACAAAAAGCCCGTGCAGGCTAATTGCCCCCGTTCCATCCATACAAGAACCGCATTCCTGTTCTTGGAAAGATCAAGACAGCCTTTGAAGGAAAGTGACAGGGTAACAAGGAGGGACAGAAACAATGAGGCAAAGGCGATGGAATGCATTGTGTAGGCGCTCTTTTATTTGGGATGGAAGATCACAGCAGAAGAAAAAGCCACAGAAATTATTTACGAAAATACTATAAAGACAAAGAACAGGCAGGCATGGAAATAATTACGAAGATTTTTTCTCGTACTTTGAAGGACACTTGGTCATCAATGTCTTGGCCATAAAAATATGGGAAGAGTGTTGCATGCCTCCTTCCACAATGACTTCGACACCCGGTTTGAAGGTATCGGGGATAACACCACGGTACCTGACCGGCAAGGTTTTGGTGGTATCCTCTTTGTCCACCAGGACAAAGGAAATGGCCATGGAATCATTGGAACGTTCGATCCCCTGTTCGGCCACGTTGCCGAACAGTCTGGCCTGGGAAAGTTCGGAGCTTTCCATGGCCAATGCTTCGGAAACATTCAAAAAATAAACAGAATTCTTGGAAAGTCCCGAAAAAAGAAGATATCCGATGCCCACGGCGAGACAGACAAAGGCTGTCACATATATCCACTTCTGGTTGGCTTGTCTGGTCATGGTTTCACACTCATATAAGGGTGGAGACGGGGGATAACGAACCGGGAAGACAATATCTTATCCTTTCCATGTCCGTCATTGACTGTATCGCGGCATCCCGGGTGGAGGGGTAAATTCCTGGAGCTATCCAGCCCTCCGATACGGGGCAGGTATATCAATTCAACCAAGGACGGACATTACTTCCCGGCCCGCTCATTTTCCCGGATCAGCTCTGCGCGCTGTTGCCTTGCAAATTCCCGCATGTCAACGACCTGATCGGTTTCGTCCACGATTTCATTACCCAGGATTTCTTCAAGTACATCCTCGAGAGTGACCACTCCGGCCAGCCCCCCGTATTCATCCAGAACGACAAAGAGATGGACCCTGGATTCGAGGAATTTCACCAGCAGCCGGTCCAACGTCATGCTCTCGACCACGAAATGAATCTGCTTCATCAGCTTGTTGATGGGCAGATCGTTCTGCCCCTCGGCAAGGGCAACCATGACGTCCCGACGATAGACCAATCCCACGATATCTTCGGGATCATCGTCTTCATAAACAGGGATTCTGCTGTTGGGCCAGGAAGTCTTGAGGCTGTGGGCCTCGGCAAGGGTCATATGACTGGGAAGAGAAAATATGACCGTTCGCGGTGTCATGACATTCCGGACACACTTCTTGTCCAGGGTGAGAATGTTGTGCATGGACCGCTCTTCATAGGGTTTGATGATTCCATCCCTGCGGGTCAAACTGATGGCGGCCAGGAGATCTTCTTCGGAAGAAGTTGGTCCAGACGATTTCTTCTCTACGAAGCGGACCAGCCAGTTGGTCATCCAGATTGCGGGTTTAAAAAGCAAAACCAGAATAACCAGAGGCTTTGCCAGGGGGCCTGCCAGATTTTTGGCGTAGACCACACCAATGGTTTTGGGGAGGATCTCGGAAAAAACAAGAATAATCACCGTAAAAATAATAGAAAAAAAGACAAGGCGTTCCTCTCCGTAAGTCCGGGCGGCAATGGCCCCGGCAACCGCGGCTCCAGCTGTATGGGCCACAGTATTCAGGGTCAGGATGGCTGAAATGGGAGCATTGATCTGTCTCCGGAGTTCGGCGAGCAGTTCCCCCGAGGCCTTTCCCGCCTTGCGCAGTTGTTCGATAAAACTCCAGGGCACCGAGTATAATACCGCTTCGGCAACAGAACAGAAAGCGGAAATCACAGTGGCCAACCCCACGACAATGGCCAATTCTAGCATGATAGAAGGGTCTCCGATGAAAATGACAGGATAAAGGATTGAGGATGCAGGATAGATGCAGTCTGTTTTCTGCAAAACCTCCGAGAAGGCACAGCACAACATGTCGAGCGATACACCACGAAATGCCGAACAGTTATACGCAGGTATCGCTCCCCAACGTGCATCCTTCCCGCTGACCAAAAATACAGGTTCCAAGCCGGATCATGGTCGCACCCTCGTCGATGGCTACCTTATAGGCGTTGGACATTCCCATGGACAGTTCCTCCATGGATACGTTGAGAATATCCTGCTCACCAATGGTCTCGAAGATCTGCCGGCTGGCCCTGAAATACGGCCGGGAGGCCTCGGGGTCACCGAACCGCGGCCCCATGGTCATCAGGCCCCGGATGCTAATGTGGGACAGGCAGGCCGCCTCACGGACCACTTCTTCAACCCGGGGAAGCTCCGGCGGCATGCCGGACTTGGTCCGTTCGCTGCCGATATTTATCTCTAAAAGGACAGGCATGACCTTACCCATCCGCTCGGCACGCAGATTCACGGCCTGAGCCTTTTTCAGGGAATCGACCGTCTGGATCATGTCGAAAACAGGCAGGGCCTTGTTGATTTTGTTGGTCTGCAGATCTCCGATCATATGCCAGGTAACCCGGTTGGCCAGCTCGCCCAGACAGGCATGCATGGTTTCACCTTCCTGGACATAGTTTTCGCCAATATCCGTTGCCCCGGCCCTGATCGCCTCTTCCACCTCTTCCCGGGTCCTGGTCTTTGCCGCCAGAACAATCCTGACATGATCCGGAACTTCTTCTCTGATCCGTTGAAAATTACTCGTAATGCTCATTGTTCACTGCCTGTTTTTTACATTCAAAAATGCAAGAAATTTAGCAACTATTGAGGTGCATCTTACAAAACTACAATTCTGAATTGAAGAAATTTAAGATATTTCAAAAATTATAAACAGTTACAATATGTGTCTTCAATTTCTCAAATTTCTCAAATTTCTCAAATTTCTCAAATTTCTCAAATCTCTTAAATCTCTTAAATTTCTTAAATTTCTCAAATCTCTCAAATTTCTAAAATTTCTCAAATTTGATCACTTTCATCAATAATTCCAAACATCAAAAAAATTAAAACCAATCAAATAAATGACATCCTCACGCTTACCCAGAAATCGGCTGGCCCTCACAGGAAGTACGGAGAAATACCCATTGTCCAGCATCCAGAAATCATCCTCAGCGTACTGGATGATCGCAAAGGAATGACGCTGCTGTTCGAGCTGTACTGAAACCACGCCCAGGGCATCGTCGGGAAATCCGGCGTCCCTGAGCCTGTGCATGAGAACGATGGATTGGTCCAGACTGATTCCCCTGCCCTTTTGCAAGGTGTCCGTGGAGACCTTCCACATCCCTTCTTCACGATGTTTGACATCGAGTATTGTCTTTTTGTGGATAGTGCGCATCTTCCTGATGTCAATCACACCCGGGGATTTGCGGGGCACACTGTCTTCAAAGGACATGGATTCGATCTGCTTCTTCTGCCAGGCGGCAACGTCATCGTACAGGACACTGTTGGTAACATTTTCCTTGCGTACAAATGTCCGTTTTTTCGGTTTGAAAACATGGGCAGCCATACGCAGTGCGGATCTGCAGATAAGAAAATAGTAGCGAGCGATATTCATGGAGTGCAGTCCTTGAGTATGGGGAGAGAAATGATTGCGTCCGGTTCCTGACCGGTCACAAAGATGATCAGCAGTCCGGGTAAGGATCGCTGCTGATTACCCCATTTCCTCATACCGGTCCAATGGGAATTTACGAGCTCCGTCCCAAACTTAAAAAACAGGTTGAAAATCAATCTGTTATTACATATCAAGTAAAAAAGCTCATCCCTTTTTGAACCCATTTGAAAACAGCATCCTGCCTGGCTGCCTTTTCTCTCATCCTTCTTATTTTGAGGTGATACCATGAAAGATTCCCCCCGCAAAAGTCCTTTCCCTTCAGCCCATGACGACGCCAAATCAGCCGGGCTGCATGGCGATACACCCCAATGCACATCTCCGTCCTACAGGCTGGCCTTTCAGGATGACGATTTCATTCTCCGCGAAGAACTCCGGCCGGTCCGCTTGCAGCTCGAACTCATGAAATCGGAACTTGTGCTTCAGGAAAATAATATCAAATCAACCATCGTGGTCTTTGGAAGTGCCCGGCTCAAGGAACCGGAACAGGCGAAAATGGAGGTTGAACGGCTCGAGCAGCTCTGTGCGTCCTCTCCCGAACGAGAGGACTACCCCGTACTGCTCAGACGGGCCAAAAACGGTCTCAGGTATTCCAAATACTATGACGAATCCAGAAAACTGGGCCGACTCATCTCCCAAAATACCGAGGACAACAGTCTGGTGGTCATTACCGGAGGCGGAGAGGGAATTATGGGCGCGGCCAACAGAGGGGCCCATGATGTGGGTGCCAAGAATATCGGCCTGAACATCGTTCTTCCCTTTGAGCAGCATCCCAATGCATACATCACCCCGGAGCTCTCCTTCCAATTTCATTACTTTGCCATCCGAAAAATGCACTTTCTGATCCGGGCCAAGGGCATGGTCGCCTTTCCCGGCGGGTTCGGCACCATGGACGAACTCTTTGAGAGCCTGACCCTCATCCAGACCGGCAAGGTCAAACCGTTCCCGGTTCTCCTCTTTGGCCGGGAATTCTGGAATTCGGTCATCAACTTCGAGGCCCTGGTCGAGGCCGGAACCATCTCGGAAAAGGACCTGAAAATTTTCCAATACGTGGAAACCGCCGAAGAGGCATGGGAAATCCTGTCGGCGGCTAATGGGTATTAAAAAAAATAAAGTGCGCAGTACACAGTACGCAGCACGCAGAAAAAAACATGCAGCGCGGAGAAAAAACGTATTTTTTTGTCACATCTGACCACAACGAACCAATTATCCTCGGAACTTTAATGGAAATTTTAATGTCCCAGGGCTTTTACTGCGCACTGCGCACTGCGTACTGCGCACTGATGTGCACTGCGCCCTGCCTCCTGTGTACTTCCCACCTATTTCCCCTTCTGCCCGGTTTTCCCCGGGACGACCATGACCGGACACAAGGCCCTCTTGAGGACGCCGTTGGAGACACTTCCCAGAATAAACCGCTGCAATGTCCCCTTGTTGCGCGCTCCCACGATGATCAGGTCGGCCTCCATGTCCCGGGCCTTCAGGAGGATCGCTTCCACGATCTCCCCTTCATAGAGCGAGGCGGAACATCGATACCCGGCCTCCCTCAACGAGTGCACCTGTTCCTGAAGCAGAGCAAAGGCCCTGCCGCAATGAACCGGCACGGGTTCCTCCACAAGGCTGGGTCCCGGAAGATACCCGGTCAGCGAAGGATCGACCCGGAGAACATGGATCAGATGGATCTCCCCGTCAAAGGTTGTGGCAAGGAGCTTGGCCATTTCAAGTACCGCTTCGGTCAGGGTGGAGAAATCCAGGGGAACGAGAATGGATTGCATGATTGTCTCCTTTTCGGTTAGAATATTTGTGTTCCCTGTTACCACATCCCAAGGGCGAGAACAAATGATTATCTCGATGTGATCCCTGCAAGGGGCATTCGCGTCTGTTACAAATGCAGGGAAGCTCCCAAAATCCGGCTGAAAGAGCACGTCCGCTTCGCCCCGCTCGGGACGGTTTGACTGTCTGACCGAGCCAGGCATCGTTCATCAAGCCGTTGCCTGACATCGCCCGGAACATCTTGCCTGTATTGAGCAAAGGCTCGATGGTACGAGGCGGCGAGGGAGTTTTAAAGCGCCCCGAGCGGGGTGAAGCGAACATGCCGTTGATGGATCTACTCCCGGCCATTGACGACCGAATCACAGTCACTGTACTGCCACGGAGTCGGCAAAACAGCCGGTAACACCGCGACTGCCGTACAGGCGGAACCATCCGGACACACCGAGCACCATCTCTTCGCGATGGCGCTTTTCCGCCATGTCCCTGTTGCCGGGCATGTTTTTCGGGCCGCCCCTCTCTTCATTCTGTCTTTTCAAGGAGCCTTGTTTGAAAACCACCGCACCCCTTTTCACCTGTGAAGCCACGGACGGCGCCGCCAGGGCGGGTACGCTGATCACCCCGCACGGAACCATTACAACTCCGATCTTCATGCCCGTGGGCACATTGGGAACGGTCAAGAGTCTCGATCCCCACGACCTCTACGCCATGGGCGCCCAGATCATCCTGGGCAACACCTACCACCTCTATCTACGTCCCGGTGATGAAATGATCGCCCGCCGGGGCGGCCTGCACCGGTTCATGAACTGGGACCGGCCCATCCTCACGGACAGCGGGGGATTCCAGGTCTTCAGCCTGGCGGGTCTGCGGACCATCACCGACGACGGGGTGGAATTCGCCTCCCACATCGACGGGTCCAGGCATTTCTTTTCCCCGGAAAAGGTCATTTCCATCCAGAAGAACCTGGGGTCGGACATCATGATGGTCCTGGACGAGTGCGTCCCCTACGGTGCCGATCACGACTATACGGCCAAATCCCTCAAAAAGACCACGTCCTGGGCCAAACGGTGCCGGGCCGCCTATACCCGGGGTGAAACCGGGGATCAGCTCATGTTCGGGATTGTCCAGGGCGGATTCTTCAAGGATCTGCGCACCCAAAGCGCCGAAGAGATCATGTCCATTCCCTTTGAGGGATACGCCATCGGCGGATTGAGCGTGGGCGAATCCAAGACCGAGATGCTGGAGATGCTGGAGCATACCACCCCGCTTCTGCCCACGGACAAACCCCGATATCTCATGGGTGTGGGTGCTCCCATGGATCTGGTCAACGGGATCAGAAACGGGGTGGATATGTTCGACTGCGTCCTGCCGACGCGAAATGCCCGCAACGGCACCCTGTTCACCTCACAGGGCAAGGTGAACATCAAGCGGGCCGAATACCGGGAAGACGACAGTCCCCTGGATCCGGAATGTTCCTGCTATACCTGTCGCAATTTTTCCAAGGCCTACCTGCGCCATCTCTATGTTTCCAGAGAACTCCTCTCCTACCGGCTGAACACCATTCACAATCTCCACTTTCTCCTCAACCTGGTCAAAAATGCACGCAAGGCTATCTTTGAACATCGGTACGAGTTGTTTTACAGCCATTGGAAAACCATCTATCCTGAATAATTATGCCAGAATCCCCTATGCACCTCATCCCCGTCGGCCGGGTTCGCTCTCCCTTTGCCGACCGCGCCCACTGTCCCAAGCAGGCCGGGACAGACGATCCCGCCTCGCGCATCGAGCTCGACACCACCTATGTACCGGCCCTGCATCAATTGGAGATCGGCCAGGAAATCATTATCCTGACCTGGCTCGACCAGGGGGATCGCAGCGTCCTGCAATGCCATCCCCAGGGAGATCCGGACCGGCCCGTGCATGGAGTCTTTGCCACCCGCTCACCCGACCGGCCCAATCCCATCGGTCATCATCAGGCAACCATCCTGGACATCCAGGACACCGTCCTGACGGTTCATCCCATGGAGGCCCTGGACATGACCCCGGTCCTGGATATCAAACCGGTCGTGCGGCCACGGCCGCGCCTTTCTTCATCCGATCAGGATACGGCCCGGGCCATCATCCGTACAGGCCGCGACGGCTGGAAACGGGGATTGTACAATGGAATGAACGGCAATATCAGCGTGAAAACGGACAGTCGGATGCTCATAACCGGGACGGGAAGCGCCAAGGGACACCTGGTCCCGGAGGATCTGACCCTCATGGACCGGCATTCCCGGAAGGTGCTGACCGGGCCGCCCCCATCCTCGGAAACCCCGGTTCACCTGGCCATTTATGACCAGCAACCCAAGGCCGGGGCCATCGTGCACACCCACCCTCCCCACCTCCTGGCCCTTTCCCTGGACCATTTCGGCGACAACCTCCTCGATCTTCCCTTGTTTGAAGGCAAGATGTATGCAAAGATGCTTACCTCGGTACCTCCCATGGAACCCGGGACCGAGGAGCTGGCCCGGGCCGTGGGTACGGCCTCCGCGAGTCATCTCTGTATCTTCATGGAAAATCACGGTCTTGTGGTATGGGCATCGACATTGACCAGGGCATTGGCCCTGACCGAAGAGATCGAGAGTCTGGCACGTATTCGGCTTTTAGGGAGCTGATCACCACGTTTCAACAAACGACCATGCCCGGCATCCTGCCAAGGATCACCCCCGTGCGACATGTCATTCTGTTGTTCATGTGTCTGTTCACTGTGTTGCCTTTTTCTGCGGATGGTGCAGAACCACCGCAAAAGGGCCACATTCTGGTGCTCAACTCCTATCACCCGGGATATGTCTGGTCCGACAGCATCATGGAGGGGCTGCTCGACAGTCTCGACGATTCTCAGACGACCATCGATATGCACATCGAGTACATGGACACCAAGTATCACCAGGGCGATGACTACCTGGAACAACTCCGCTCCCTGTACCGCCATAAATATGCACACCTGGACTTCGACCTCATTGCCGCCTGCGACGACAATGCCGTTGAATTCCTGATCAGCCACAAGGACGACCTGTTCCCGAACACTCCGGTGGTTTTCTGTGGAGTCAACGACAATCAGGCCATGGCCCGGGCCATCCAGGTGGGCATGAAGGGTATCTACGAACCCTGGCGATATAGCGAGAACATCGACCTGGCTCTGAAATTATTTCCTGAAACCACGACAGTCGCGGTCATCGCGGACCAAACGCCCACTGGCCAGGGAGCACTGGCCCGGATAGAAGAACTCGAACCGGACTACGCGGACCGGATCGACTTCCTCCGTGTGTCCTCCCGGAGTATCGAACAGATCAAGCAGGATCTGGCTGCTCTCCCCAGACAGAGTATCGTCCTCTTCACGGTGCTGTTCGCGACAAACGAAGATTACCGCCATTCCAGCAGATACGGCGCCGAACAGATCACCGACATCACAGATAAGCCCATCTTCGTCATAACCGACTACAGCGTGGTCCCCGGCGTGATCGGCGGATACGTTGTCAGTGGATATCGTCAGGGCAGCTCACTGGGCGATCTGATCCAGCAGATCGTCATCGATGAACGCCCTCTTGCCGAAATCCAGCCCTCTCGGACCATCGAAACCAAATTCTTTGACCACAAGGGGCTGGAACGATTCGCTATTCGTCCGTCCCGGCTTCCCGAAGGCAGCGTGATCCTCAACCGTCCCTTCAGCTTTTACGAGACATACAAGGTATGGATCTGGATACTCGTCGTCTTTCTTTCCCTGGAAACCCTGCTCATCGTCCTCTTCGCCCTGAACCGGACCTATCTCAAACGGGCGCAAATAAAGGTCAGTCAGGCCGGCGAACGTCTCGACCTGGCCATCAGGGGCACCGAACAGGCCCTTTTTTACTGGGATGCTCTCAACAACGCAGTGACCTTCAAGTACCTGTGGAAGGACATTCTCGGCTATGATCAGGAACTTGAACCACTGAGCATCGAAGAGTGGCACACGCACGTCCATCCCGACGACCTTCACCAGCTGGAGTCAGCCCGGATGGCCCATCTGCAGGGAAAAAGCCCCCACTACGAGCAGGAATTCCGCGTCCGTAAGGCCGACGGCACATGGCGCTGGCTGGTGGTCAAAGGCAAAATCATGGAAAAGGATCGCGGCGGTACGCCCCTCCAGGTGACCGGAACCCTGCGGGACATCACTGAACGCAAGCTTGTGGAGGAAAAACAGCAGCGGCTGGTCGCCGCCCTGGAACAATCCGAAGAGGCCATAGCCATCTGCGATATTCAGGGAAACATCCTCTCCATCAACCATGCCTTTGCCCGTTTCTACCATGTCCAACCCGCGGTTGTCAGATCCACACCCATCTGGGATATCGACCGTATTTTCAAGATAGAGCCCATGTGGACGAGTCTGGAACAGAACAACGCCTGGCGGGAACGGATCAGGCATACCGTTGACGAAAAAAAAACCTATGACCTGGAAATCAAGGCATCTCCCATCAAGGACGCCCAGGGCAGAACCGTGTGCTACATCTTCAGCCACAGGGACATAACCCGGGAAACCGAACTGGAAACACAACTCAGGCAGGCGCAAAAGATGCAGGCCATCGGCCAACTCGCCGGGGGTATTGCACATGATTTCAACAACCTGCTCCAGGTCATTCTCGGTTACACGAGCAAAATCCTCGATGATCCGACCGTTGCGGTGGATACCAGAAAACGGCTGGAGACCATCTCCGATGCCTCCAAAAAGGCCGCCAACCTGGTCCGCCAGCTACTCATTTTCAGCCGCCGCGACATGGTGGCCCAGCAACCCGTCAACGCCAACACAGTGATCAGCGATGTTCTTGGCCTGCTCAAACGTACCATTGGGGAACAGATCACCATAGACTATGCTCCCGAACCATTTCTTCCCCTGATCAAGGCCGATGCCGGGCAGATGCATCAGATCATGATGAACCTCTGCGTCAACGCCCGTGATGCCATGCCCCAGGGGGGAACCATTTTCATCAGAACATCCCATGTCTGCCTGGTCGATCACTTTGTCCGAAACCACTCCTGGGCGCGCAAGGGAAGTTATGTGCGCATCGAAGTGCGGGACACAGGCATCGGCATCCCTCCGGAAATCCGGGAACACATATTCGAACCCTTTTTCACGACCAAGAAACTCGGCAAGGGTACCGGCCTGGGCCTGGCCACAGTCTACGGCATCGTCAAGAGTCATGCCGGATTGATCTATGTGGACACAACCTCGGACAAGGGTTCCTCCTTTCAGGTTTATCTGCCGATTACAGAGGAACAGGAAAAAGATGTGGAACCCTCCGCCAATACGAGCTGCGAAATCCCGACCTGTCCGGCGACCATCCTCATGGCCGAGGACGACGACATGGTCCGGTCCCTGGCCCTGGAGGTTCTTGAAGATGCCGGGTACACGGTCATCGAGGCCGTCAACGGCGAAGAGGCCGTGGAGTTGTTCATGGCAAACCGGGATTCCATCGACCTCGTTCTTCTGGACGTGATCATGCCCAAGATGTCCGGTCAGCAGGCCTGGGAAAAGATCCACGAACTCAATCCGGATCTTCCGGTCATCTTCAGCAGCGGCTATAGCTTCAACGAACTCAAGAAAAACACCCTTATCACGGAAAAGGGCCGGCTGATTCAGAAGCCCTACACCCCTGATCAGCTCATGGATACCATTGCCAAGACCCTGGCTTTGACCTCGAGCCGATACATTCCCTAATGCGGCCAAGCCGCAGTTTTAGGTTTTAGGTTTTAGGTTTTAAGTTTTAAGTTCAAGCTGTTATAAAATTTTCGTGTTTTTTATGGCAGACTTTCGCGAGTAAGGTACTAAAATAATCAAGGATTCAAAATTTATGCAACAGGATCGGCGTTTTCGCATTGCGGCCAGGGAAGCCCTTTTCTGCATCCTGCTGACCGTGGCCAACTTCATCTGGTGGTATGGGTTTGCCTATGGCCTGGGGAGCGGCCCGGCTGAATCATTCACATTTTTCTTTGGTCTTCCGGCCTGGTTCTTCATGAGCTGCGTGGCCGGACTTCCGATCTTCAGCCTGCTTGCATGGGCCATGGTCCGATTCGCGTTCACCGACATGCCCCTTGATCCCGAGGAACCCGAGGACGGGGGGATAAAAGAATGAGCGTCAATCTGGACGTCCTCATTCCCCTGGGGATTTATCTGATCTTCGTCTATCTCCTGGCCGTATACGCCAACCGGGTGCTGTCCCGTTCCGGCAATTTCCTGGAGGAGTATTTCATCGGCAGCCGGTCCATGAACGGGATCATGCTGGCCATGACCCTGGTGGCCACCTACATCAGCGCGAGCAGTTTCGTGGGAGGTCCCGGGGTTGCCTACAAAACGGGACTGGGGTGGGTGCTTCTGGCCATGATCCAGGTACCCACGGCCTGGCTGACGTTGGGGGTTCTCGGAAAAAAATTCGCCATCGTGGCCAGACGGATCGATGCGGTGACCATCAACGATTTTTTATGGGCGAGGTATGAAAACCGGGCCGTGGTCATCCTGGCCACCCTGAGCCTGGTCATCTTTTTCATCGCGGCCATGGTGGCTCAGTTCATCGGCGGGGCCCGGCTCTTTGAGACGGCAACCGGCCTTCCCTACCATGTGGGGCTGACCATCTTTGCCGTGTCCGTGGTTTTGTACACGACTCTGGGGGGATTTCGGGCGGTGGTGCTCACGGATGTGGTCCAGGGGATTGTCATGCTCCTGGGTACGGCGGCCCTTTTTGCAGGCATTGTCCATGCGGGCGGCGGGATGACCGCCATTGTCCTGAAGCTGCAGGCCATCGATCCCGGACTGATCACTCCGTTCGGCCCGGACAAATTCCTGGCCAAACCGTTCATTCTCTCCTTCTGGGTCCTGGTCTGCTTCGGGGTCATCGGACTCCCGCACACAGCGGTACGCTGCTTCGGGTACAAAGACAGCCGATCCATGCACTCGGCCATAGTGATCAGTACCATTGTCCTCGGCCTGCTCATCCTGGGCATGCATCTGTGCGGGGCCCTGGGCCGGGCGATCATCCCGGATCTGACCGTGGGGGACAAGATCATGCCCGCCCTGAGTCTGACCATTCTTCCGCCCGTTGTCGCCGGCATCTTCCTGGCCGGCCCCCTGGCCGCGATCATGTCCACCATCGACTCCCAGCTCATCCTGGCCTCGGCCACCCTGATCCGGGATCTGTACACCAACTACATCCGGACAGGCAGAAAACCCGATGACCGCAGGCTGCACACACTCAGCTTCTATTGCACGGCCCTGCTGGGAACTATCGTGTTCATCGCGTCTCTACGTCCACCCGATCTGATCGTATGGATCAACCTGTTCGCTTTTGGCGGCATGCAGGCCACCTTTCTCTGGCCCGTGGTTTTGGGACTCTACTGGAAACGGGCCAACGCACGGGGCGCCCTCTGGTCCATGGTTGCCGGCTTGTGCGCCTATTTCGCCCTGGTCATCTGGGTCAAACGGTTCATGGGCATGCATGTCATCGTGCCCACCCTGGCCATCTCCCTGGTCGCCTTCATCCTCGTGAGCCTGATGACCAAACGACCGGAGGACGGGATTGTCCGGATTTTTTTCGCGAAAAAAACAGGAAAATAAAGTACGCAGTTCGCAGTGCGCAGTGCGCAGGAAAAAGCTGAAAAAGCTTCAGGCCTGCGCACCTGTCCGCCGTACTTTGACATCATGCAGACGTATAAATTCATCATCCCGTTTCTCTGGGCTGTTCTTGCCTGGATCCTCATCCATCCCGGCCCTGCCCGTGCCCAGAACCGGACCTTCCCCTACACCCCCGTCCTTCAAGGGGCGCCATCCGACGAAGCGGAACAGGCCATTCTCCTGGAGACCGACACCTTCTCCCGCAAGGACGCTCCTCCCCGCACCCTGGGTCTGCTCAACAAGCGCATAGCCGAGGACATTCCCACCATCCGGTCCATCCTCAATGCCCTGGGGTACTTCAAGATCCAGGTCCAGGGGGATGTGGACACGAGCACCACTCCGGCCAGGGTCACAGTCCGCATTTCCCCGGGTCCTGTTTTTCGCATTGCAACCGTCACCCTGACGGGAACACCCGAGGCTATCGACCTTTCTCCCGGCATGCTGGGCCTTGCCCCGGGCACCCCGGCCGCATCCGCGACCATACGCACGGGTGAATCACGGATCCTTGCCGGACTTGGCAGCCGGGGGTATCCTTTTGCCCGGATCGAATCACGGGATGTGATCGCCGACCATGCCCACGACAGGGTGAATGTGCACTGGGTCATCGAGCCCGGTTCTTCCTGCACCTTTGGTCCGGTGACCTTCACCGGCCTGGACAGGGTGGCGCCCACCTTTGTGCATCGCAACATCGTCTGGCAACAGGGCGAACCCTTCAATGCCACCCAAAAAGATGCCACCCGGATGGAACTCCTCAAAACCGGCCTGTTCGGAAGCATTGGGATCGAGCATGCACCCGCGCCATCTGCTGACGGTTCCCTCCCCATGACCATCACCCTCAGGGAACGGGTTCCCCGGACGGTCAAGACAGGGGTCGAATACGCCACGGATACGGGTCCGGGAGGCATCCTCTCCTGGGAGCATCGCAATGTCTTCCACGAAGGGGAACAGCTGCGCACCCGGGCCGAGATCAATGCCGTACGCCAGAGCGCGGATGGACGGTTGGTGTTCCCGGCCTTTTTCGGCCCGTGGCAACTGACCACAGAGGGAAAGATCGCCCGAGAAGATACCGATGCCTTCGACAGCAAATCCCTGGCCGCAGGTGTGATCATGGAACGCAAACCCGCGCCGTGGCTGCGGACAGGCGGGGGCATGCGCTACCGTCTGTCCACCGTGGACGACAGCACATCAGGCCGAGAAACCTTCGGTCTGGTCTCCTTTCCGATCTTTGCCGACGCCATCAGGGCAGAACCCATCCTGGACCCGGCCTCGGGATGGACCCTCAAGGCGGAAACCGCCCCGTATCTGGACACCCTGGGGCAGGACATTGTCTTTCTCCGATCCCGGGTCCAGGCAAGTGCCTATCTCCCGGTGCTGCCCTCGGGAAAACTCGTCGCGGCCCTGCGGGGAAGTCTTGGAACCATCGGGGGAACAGGCCTGCAGGATGTTCCGGCTGACGAACGGTTCTATGCCGGCGGGGGAGGTTCCATCCGGGGATACGGGTTTCAGAAGGCAGGGGAGCTTGATAAAGATGACAACCCCATAGGTGGGTTGTCATCGGTCGAGGTCAGCGCGGAGCTGCGGTCCCGATTCACCGACTCCCTGGGCGGAGTCGTGTTTCTGGATGGGGGACGAACCTTTGACCATGCCGTCCCCGATTCCTTGTCCGGCCTCTTCTGGGGGACCGGTGTCGGCCTGCGCTACTACACGCCCATCGGTCCCATCCGTCTGGATGTAGCCTTTCCCCTGAACCCGCGCCAGTCCATCGACGATTCCTTCCAGCTCTATGTCAGCATAGGACAGGCCTTTTGATGTGCATCACCATGGTTGGACATAAAAAAACGTAACTATTCAGGTCAAAATTTAGCAGGAGCAACAGGCTGGAATATATCGTTAGATTTGAGTGCCAGCCCGTAAATTTCAGAAATTTAAGAGATTTAAGAAATTACAAGCGGTTAGCGTCCAGGTCCTCAATTTCTAAAATTTCTTAAATCCTTAAATCTCTGAAATTTGTAATTCTGATTCTTGAGAAATGCACCTGAATAGATACAAAAAAACGAACTATTCATCAGGATGCGTGTTATAAGACCCTGTAGATCATGAAAAAATTCCATCTCCCTTTGGGACTTCGCCGCATCCTCCAGGCAGGCGGGATGATCATGGCCGCCGTGGCCGTCATCTGCCTCGGGCTGTTGCTGCTTCTGACCACCCAGACCGGCCTGAAGAGTGTGGAACGCCTGGTGAACCGGGTCCAGTCAACGGCCCGGATCATGGGTCTGCGCGGCAATCTGCTGGGACAATTCTCCCTTGAACAGGTCAGCGTCAGGGATGCACAATCCACCTGGCTGACCATCGGAGATCTGGACTGCCAATGGACCCCCCTGGACCTGCTGCAGGGGGAACTGCATATAGCGCACCTTCGGGCCGCACGAACGCATTTTTTACGGCTTCCGTCCGCGACACCCGGTACCGGATCCCGCACAAAACCGCTGTCCCCTGAAGACGGACCACGCTTTTTCCCCGGGCTGACCGTCACCGATATGGCCATCGATCAGCTTGTGCTCGGATCTGACAACGACCAGGCAATCCCCATGCTGACCCTGTCCGGCTCGGCATTTGCTTCATCCCTGAAAGGACCGGCCGCTATTGAACTGCACCTGCATTCCCTTGGAAAAAATGTTCCGCGACTCGACGTCACCGGGCAGATAAACCGGGATTTTTTCGAATCCTCGGGCAGGTACGATGATCCGCACGGCCGGATGACCGCCTTTCTGACAGGCCGTTCCGATCCCCTGCCCCTTGAGATCACGTGGACGGGAACAGGAAACAGCACCTCCTATCAGGGAAATATAGCGGCCAGCGCACCCGCCATGGCCTCCGTCGATGCCTGGGTACAATGGATGGTTTCTGACCAGAGAGGCGCCTTGCAGGGCACACTGACCCTTGAACCGGAGGGCGAGCTGCAAACCCTGGCGGAATTGGCAGGGGAAAAGATAACAATCGACCTGAAGGCTGACACAAACACACAACCGATCTCAACAACCCTTCAGCTTGCAGGCGACCGGATCAACCTTTTTGGTTCAGGCAGCATCGACCTGCAAGGAAACAACACGGACATGGGGTTCACCCTGACCCATGCGGAACCCGAGCGATTGGGCAGAGCCCTGGGGATCGAGCTGATCGCACACGCCCCCCTCACCGGCAGCATTCAAGGCAGTCTCAGTCGCCCGGTTCTTGCCTGCTTCCTGGCGGCCGACACCCTGCAGTCCGGCCCGGTCCTGATTGAACATCCAAACATTTCTCTGACCGCCGCCCCATCCTCTGACGGTGCGAACCTGCACTACACGGCAACCCTGAACGCCACGGCATCCAACCTGATCCTGCCGGACATCCTGGAAACCGGAGCATTGAACCTCCGTACGGTGGTCGAAGATCTGGGCAAAGAAACCCTGCATGCCCGGCTGATAGCCTCCTCGCACCCGTTCACAATGAACGCGACCGGATCATTTACCCCCGGCCCCGGTTCACTGGTTGTGGAATATTCCGGGAATGCCCAACCAGAAACCCTGTTTGGCCCGAACATTGCGCCCCTTCCCCAATGGCTTGAGCTTGCAGGAACGATCCACGCCGATGTGTTCGAACGGACGGGAACAACCGACCTGCATACCAGGCTGGGCCGGTTCGCCACAGGACCGGACCTCCTCGATGAACTGCTCGGCCCTTCGACCGATCTGACCATCTCCGCCTCTCTCCAGGAAAACGACCTGACCATCGAAACCCTCAATCTGAACGCAGCCCGGGTCCAGATTGAGGGCAACGGCACCCTGTATGGTGAAAGCGGTGCCTACACGGCCGACCTGACAGGGGTCGTCCAGGCGGAGGCGTTGGGAAAGGACCTCGCTTTTCTTGAAACACTTGCCCTGAGCTCACGGATCAGCGGAACCAGCGACCATATTACCGGTACCCTTTCGGCCCGTCCGGAAAAGACCCCGGTGTTTGGAGTTCATCTAGAATCCGCTTCCCTGGATCTCTTGCTTGGGCATCTGCAGACTGCACCGGCCGGAACCTGGACAGCCGACCTGGCAACCGTTCCCGGCCCCCTGCATCTTGCCGGCGACCTGAAGCTCATAAACGGCATCCACATTTCCCAGGCCACCCTCTCGGGTCCCGGCCTGAAGGGCGGGTTCAGTCTCGCTCTGCCGGAAGACATGGGGCCGAAAAAAATCGATTTCAATCTCGCCGCATCCTCTCTGGTTCCCGTGGGGGAGGCTCTGGACCAGCCCCTGAAGGGGGCTTTTGATCTGCGTGGATCGTACCTTGACGAACAAGGCTCCCCTTTGCTGACCCTTTCGGGGTCTGCCCGGAATTTGGCCTATGGCGACACCGCACAACTCAGGACCCTGGACCTGACCCATCTGACCCTGGACCCCGGCCAATGGGATCAGCCGGTCATGGATCTGAAACTCAGGGGATTCACGAGCAGAGACGCGGATCTTGAAACCCTCCACCTGCAAACAGCCCCATTGGCCGGGGGAGTGGACATCGCCCTGGATCTCCAGGGGACCAGGCCGGCCCCTGTGCATCTGTCCCTTGCCGGACACGGTTTTTCAGATGGTGCCCAGAGATCCCTGCGCTTCTCCTCTCTGCAAGGGGGCTACAACGGCCTTCCCTTTTCCCTGGCAGATCCGACCCAGCTGCACAGCACAGAAAAAACCATTGAACTTCACCCCTGCACCCTGCGGGTGGGAGAGGGCATCCTGAAAGCCCGAGGGCGCAGTGATGAGCAGGGAATCAACGCCACAATGGATATTTTGAATCTCCCACTTGCCTCACTTAACCTGACATCCTTTTCCCTGCCAGTGGGCACCCTGTCCGCCCAAACTTCCCTCACGGGTTCCCTGGAAACCCCCTGTCTGCAGGCAGACATGGTAATCGAGGGCCTGACACCTGCGGGCAGAACAGTCCAAGACTCTCCCACAGGCACATTGTCCGTCATTGCCAAAGCAGAGGCCTCCAGACTGACTGGTTCCGGCACCCTGAAAGGCTGGGGTTCGCCCCCGCTTTCCATGACCGGCGAACTGCCCCTTCAGTTTTCCCTCAAGCCTGTAAGTATATCGATTCCCTCCAACGATCCCCTGCACGTCACAGCACAAGGACATGTGGACCTGGAAAAAATCAGCGGCCTGCTGGCTGTTGGGGATCTGGATCTCAAAGGCGATCTGCGGCTGGACACCTCGTTGAGCGGGACCCACGCAGCACCGGAATGCACCGGTACCATCCGGCTGGATCACGGAAGGGTCGAGTATCTGCGGACCGGAATCCTGTTGGAACAGATGCATGCACTGATCGGTCTGAAAACGGACAGACTCATCCTTGAAGAATTTTCTGCAACAGACGGGGAAGACGGCAGACTCTGTGCAACGGGCGAGATGACCCTTCCCCTGCGCAATCCCTTTGCCTACCATGTCACGGCGGACCTGAACGCAGCCCGTCTGATCACCAGCGACACCCTCACGGCCCGGGTCAGTGGAGACTGCCGGATACAGGGCAATGCGACCACCACGGCGATCCAGGGAAACCTGATCATTCCCCGGGCCGAACTGGACATCTCCCGCAATCCCGATCCCGACCTGGTTCCCCTCGAGGTTCATGAAATACATGTCCTTCCTGAACACGCATTCGAGCCCCCAAAGACCGCATCACCTCCAGCCGCTATCCTGCTGAACGTGGGCGTGACCATCCCCGGTCAGTTCTTTGTGCGTGGACGCGGACTGGAATCCGAATGGAAAGGCCGACTCAAGGCCGGGGGAACAGCTGCACAACCCGATGTGAGCGGCATGCTTGAATCGATCCGGGGATCTCTCGATTTCGCCGGAAGAAACCTGAATCTGGACTCGGGAAAAATCCGGTTTGACGGAGCGTTCCCGCCCAACCCCCTGGTGGACATCGTCACCTCGACCGACATCCGGTCCACTGACGTACAGATCAAAGTCCAGGGATCAGCCAAACAACCGGTCCTGGTCCTTGGATCTTCCACGGGCCTTCCCCAGGACGAAATTCTGGCAATGCTCTTGTTCGGAAAATCCGCCTCCGGACTCAACCCCATGCAGGCCCTGCAACTGGCCAACACGGCACGGAACCTGGCCGGAAGCTCGGGAAAAGGCGGATTCGATCCCATGGGGTTCGCCCGTTCACTCCTTGGCGTGGATACCCTCACCATCGGCTCCGACGATGAGGATGGAGAAATGCAGGTCGGTGTGGGCACCTACCTGACCGACTCCATCTATGTGGAACTGGAAAAGGGGCTGTCATCGGACGATGACGCCGTGTCCGTGGACATGGAGCTGACCCCGAGCATCGGCGTGGAAACCGAGGTGGGCACGGATTCCACGGGAAAGGCAGGAATCTACTGGAAACGGGATTACTGACCCCCCGTCCCGTCCGACAAACGAAATTCTCCTGTCTCCCTTCTTTTCCTCCTGCTCGTTCCGGTTTGGGCGAACACAAGGTTCGCCCCTACAAACATTCGCCTTCCATTCGCCTTTCCCGTTCCTGCGCACTGCCTCCTGCGCACTGCGCACTTCATCTCCCCCGTCTCCTGCGCACTGCGCACTTTTTTCTCCTCCCGTCTCCCTCCTCCCTCCTCCCGCCTCCCGTCTCCCGCCTCCCTTCTTTTCCTCCTGCTCGTTCCGGCTTGGGCGAACACAAGGTTCGCCCCTACAAACATTCACCTTCCATTCGCCTCTCCTGCGCACTGCCTCCTGCGCACTTTTCTGTCTCCGGCCTCCCTTCTCCCGCCTCCCTTCTTTTCCTCCTGCTCGTTCGGGTTTGGGCGAACACAAGGTTCGCCCCTACAAACATTCACCTTCCATTCGCCTCTCCTGCGCACTGCCTCCTGCGCACTTTTCTGTCTCCGGCCTCCCTTCTCCCGCCTCCCTTCTTTTCCTCCTGCTCG
>NZ_JBSPZA010000028.1:0-54524 GCF_053851535.1 Desulfoplanes sp. PS50
TGGCTGCGGGCCGGAAAGGGTCCAATAGCCCCGCGCATGGGCCGGGGCGGACGTGTTCGTCACTGGCGACATGAAGTATCATTCCGCTGTGGAGGCCGCCCTGGAGGCCGCCGTGGAGACCTCTCCTCGGGTCGCTCTTCCGCGAACCAGCACGCCTCGGACACTGCCAGAAACCCTCCCTTTTTCAGAAACCTGTGCCATTCGTTGATGCCTCGCTCAAATCCGATATTGTAGATGGCCCCTTCGGACCATATCAGATCGAGTTCTCCGTCTTGAAAGGACAGCGCCTCCATGGACCCGACCACTCCTTTGATCCTGTCCTGAAGACCTGCAGTGCGGACACGATCTTCAAGGATGGCAATGAATTCGGGGAATAGATCCAGGGCGGTGATCCGACCGGGAGCGTGTTCGGCCAGAACCAGGGTCTGCCCGCCGGTCCCGCATCCGATATCGGCAATTCTGGACTCGCTGGTCAGATTGTCGATACATTCAAGGGCCTTTGCCGTTACTTCCGGGCTTCCCGGCCCCTGGCGGTCCAGAGTGGAAAAATAGTCACAGATCAGTGCATAATCGAAATCGTGAATGGAGGTATCCTCGGTACCCATGTACATGTCCTTATGGGATAAAGATGTTGAAGGAGTGTTTATCCACAGTGTTGCCAGAACTATCGACAGTATTTTTTATAGTTTCGTAAAAAATGATTTATGTATCTCTGTGTGTGCAATTCTTTGTCTATTAAGCACGAGTTGCTGTGCCTGGGGCCAATTGATGATTTCATGATTTACTTTTTTTCCTCCGCAGATCGATCAGCGGTGGCCAGGGAAAAGAATTGTGTTGGCATTTTAGTGAACCCAGCGGATAATGGCAAGAAAAGACACCGGGATAAAAAGCTTATCTTCTCAGGTCGTGGCAGGAATTGGAAGGTCATGGCAATGGACAAATCTACGTTCTGATCGTAGCGAGTATCTGCCGCCGGTGTGCGGTTCTGGATGATTTGTTTGTTCCGATAACGTACAGATTTTTCTCCGAGCAACCATGAGACAAAAAGAACATTTGATGCGACTGAGCATTCGACAGCGGATTATCGTCCTTGGATCGATGGCCATTTTGGGGATACTGGTTTCGATTTTTCTGATCCTGCGCTCCCAGATGGAGAGTTACGACCGGCAGCGGGATATGGCCGAGAAGCTGCAGCGATCTCACCAGCTGCTGGAGGTGATCTACAACCTCCAGATCGAGCGGGGTAAGACTGTCGGGTATCTGGCCGAAGGTCATCAGAGTCTTTTTCCGGATATCCTTTCCAGGATGGAGGCCACTGATGCTGCCTGCACGCGGTCCTTGGCCGAAGGGTCCGACACGCTTCAAGCATTGCGCGGATTTCGGGAGAAGATTCTCGCCTCGCAGGTGACAGGGAGCGAGACCTTCTTCTTTTATACCAGACTCATTGAAACCATGATCGACTCCCTGGCCAGGGTGCGGTTTTCCGGGTGTCTGCGTCTGAACCAGGATTTGCGGGCACTTTTTTCGCTGGTCAATGCCATGGAATTTGTCGCCCAGACGCGAGGCATGGTTTATATGGCCCTTTTTGAGGAGATCAGCGTCAGGAATTTTGTCCACATGTCCTGGCTGCGTTTTGACGCGGCCCTGAATGAATTTTCTCGATCAGCAGCCTTGAGTTCCCTTGAACTCTCCGGAAAGGAGATCGAAAGGGAGACCTACCGGGAGTTTTTTGCCCTGGCCTCATCCCTGGATCAGGGAAATCTTCTCAAAAAAATGGACGATCCGGAGATGTGGTTCCATCGGGCTACCCAGGCCGTGGACAGCCTGAAAAAAGCAGTGCTCGAAGCACATACGCTCGTTGCCCAGGAAACGGCAGAGACCGTACAGGCCAATCGGGTACGCATCATTTTTTTGTCCGTCGCATTGGTCATACTGGTCTGTACGCTTTTCTATCTGTCCCTGTCGACCTTAAGAAACATTCTCAAGCCCTTTGGACGACTGGTCGCGGATATCGACCACGTCATAACGACCAACGATCTGGCCCACCGTATCTCCCTGAAAACAGGCGATGAGCTGGACGTCATTGCCGACGGGTTCAACCGGCTTCTGGGCACGGCTGAAAATCTGGTCCGGGAAAAGGATCGTCTGGCCCGCAGGGACACCCTGACCGGTATCGGTAACCGGTTGTGCTTCGATGAAACCCTGAGTGCCGAGGTGCAAAGGGCCCGTCGGTATCAGATGCGTTTGTCACTGATTATCTTCGATATCGATCATTTCAAGCGGGTCAATGATATCCATGGGCACGATGTGGGGGACGAGGTCTTGAAGGCGGTCGCGCAGGTCGTGCGGACATCTGTTCGTCGCACGGATATCCTGGCTCGATGGGGCGGTGAGGAGTTTGTGGTTCTGGTCCCGGAAACGGGACTCGATGCGACCCTGACCCTGGCGGAAAAATTGCGCACAGCCATAGAGACCCATCATTTTCCCCCGGTAGGAAGGGTAACCGCGAGTTTTGGGGCGACCGAACTCTGCCCGGATGATTCTGCCGACGCGCTGCTCAAACGGGCTGATCAGGGATTGCTCCAGGCCAAGGAACAGGGGCGCAACCGGATTGTTTCCATTGCCTGTTCCTGAATACGGATTTCATTGCCGGTTGGACGGAAAACCACAAAGGCCGTTTGCAGCATCTGCAAACGGCCTTTGTGGTTTTTGAGGAGCGATCACCAGCACGAAATGCCCCACGGCCTCACGCAAGGGCAGAGAGAGGATGAAAGACGCAGACCGGGCAATGGGCAGGATCAGAACTGTGGCCATGTCCTCAGCGCTGTTTATTCAGCCATTCCAGGGAATAGAGATCCCGGCGGCGGCTTTCCAGATTGCGGACACTGCCGTGCCGGCGCAATTCCTTGAGCAGATCCAGGTCGAGATCCGCGATCAGTGTGGTCTCGGTGTTGGGCGTGGTTTCAGCGGCTATGGCGTCATGGGGAAAGGCGAAATCCGAGGGGGTGAAGATGGCGGATTGGGAATACTGGATCCCCATGGTCTCCACCTTGGGGATATTGCCCACGCTGCCGGAGATGACCACATAGCATTCGTTTTCAATGGCCCGGGCCTGGGCGCACCGGCGTACCCGCAGGTAGGCATTCTTGGTGTCCGTCCAGAAGGGGACCAGGATGATGTTCACGCCCTGGGCGGCCAGGATGCGGGCCAGCTCGGGAAACTCGATGTCGTAGCAGATGAGGATGCCAATCTTGCCGATATCGGTCTGAAAGACCCTGAGCCGCTCGCCCCCGAACAGTCCCCAGGATCCCCGTTCGTCCGGGGTGATATGCAGCTTGTACTGGGCGTCCCAGGTGCCGTCCCGGCGGCAGAGAAAAGAGACATTGTAGAGTTTGTGGTCCCGATATTCAGGGATCGATCCGGTGACGATATTGATGTTATAGGCCAGTGCCAGGCGCATGAGCTCCTCGCGCAGGGTCTCGGTGTACCCGGCGAGCTTGCGCATGGCCTCGGGCGGGCTGTCGTCCTCGAACTGGGCGATGAGCGGGGCGTTGAACAGCTCGGGAAAGAGGACCAGGTCCGCCTCATAGTCCGAGACCGTGTCCACGAAGAATTCCACCTGCTGGAGAAAATCGTCGAACGAGGCAAATCTGCGCATCTGCCACTGGACCGCGCCCAGACGGACCACGGTTTTGCGCCCGCCGATGAGACGGGTTTTGGCCTCGTAGTAGATGTTGGTCCACTCCAGGAGAACCGCGTTGCCCGCGGATTGATGATCCTCGGGATAATAGCCGCGCAGAAGTTTGCGGATGTGGAAATCGTTTGAAAGCTGGAAGGAGAGCACCGGGTCGTGGATCTCCTTGCGGGTGACCCGTTTGATGTATTCCTGGGGCGTGAGTTCGTCCTTGTATTTGCGGTACCCCGGGATGCGTCCCCCGACAATGATCGCCCGGAGATTGAGCTTTTCGCACAACTCCTTGCGGGCATCGTAGAGCCTGCGGCCCAGACGCATGCCCTGGTAGTCGGGATCGACAAAGACCTCGATCCCGTAGAGGGAATCTCCGTCCGGATCATGATTTTCCAGGGTACCCTCGCCAATGACCTCCAGATAGGTATGCCTGTCGCCGTATTCGGAAAAATCAATGATCAGGGCCAAAGCCACGGCAACGGTCTGTCCCTTGTCCTCGATGCAGATCTGGCCTTCGGGAAACCGTTCGATCATCGCTTTGATCTGTTCCCTGGTCCAGGGAGAATCCACATTCCGGTAGACCCGTTCCATGATGGCACGGATGTGATCGTAATCCTCAATATGCAGATTGCGAAGGTGCAGTTTGTGTTCAGCCGGGGTGTCGAAGTCCATGGGAAGCTCCTGCCGGTTGTGGGAAGTCTGCCCAAAGAGACGATGGCAATACGCCCGTCAGCAGTGGCAGATGAAAAATCATCCGGCCCTGAAACACGTTTCAGGACCGAATGCATGCGTCTTTCACGAGAGATGCAGCAAGGCGTCATGGATCTGCATATAGGCGATCAAAAATTCAAAGAGCATGCGCCAAAAGAGTTCCATGAGCAGCAGACACGCCACAAAGGCGATGGTCAGTTTGAGTTTGTGATTTCCATCCAGTGTGTTCCAGAGGATATCCTTTCCGGCCGTACGCGCCGCATCCCCAAGACGGAATCTGTGTGCGGCCTGTTGTGCCAAGAAGATGAGCAGGCCGGGAAGGATGAGGGCGCCGAGGTAATAGAAGACGATCAGCGCCTCTTTGCTGATAAATTTCTCAAACCTGAGAAATTCCGTCACTGCGTGTACATCCATTGTTTCACCCCTTGATTCCCGGATGAGGTGTCAGCCTGATCGCCGGGATTCTGCAAACGGCCTTTGTGGTTCGTGCAAACGATCACCAGCTGGTGTGCCATGAATGAAAAAGCGATTACTCCCGGGAGATTCGCTTCTGCTGTTTTTTGTGTTCCTGCTTCATCCGGTACATGTCCTGGTCGGACCTGCGGACCATGCTTGCAAAGATGTCCCGGGTGACAGGCCGCTTGTCCGCCTCGCACAGTCCCCAGGATATCTGCAGGCCCTGTCCGTGAAAGGCTATCCGGGCAAGGGCTTTTTCCAGCCGTCGTACCACAGCCGAGGCAGCCGCTGCAGTGGTGCGGCGCAGAACAAGCAGAAATTCGTCTCCGCCATAGCGCACGGCCAGATCATCCGCGCGCAGGGTGTTGCCGATGATTTTCGCCAGCTGCTTCAGGGCGGCATCCCCCTGTTCGTGTCCGAAATTGTCGTTGATCTCCTTGAAGTAGTCCAGGTCCACCATCACCACCGTAAAGGTCGCGGATTCCCTGGCCAGGTCGTTCTCCACCCAGCGGTCGAGTCCCCTTCGGGAAAGAAGTCCGGTAAGGGCGTCCTGTTGGGAATGTTTTCGGTAGGTGTCCCGGCTGCATTGGAGATCCTTGAGCAGCCGGTGCAGGATAACGACGATGAAAATGTTTGACCCGACAACAAGGACGATCAGCATACCCAGAAACGGAAAGAGGTTCACAAAAGCCAATTTCGTGCTGGACGCGAACAGGGACGTATACCCTGTGCTCACCAGGACGGCGGCATCCGCGTCCGGGAGGAACCGGACCAGTCCGATATCGGTCGCTGTCCTGAAGAGATCAGGGGATTGGCGGGCAAAAGACACTGGCGTCGCGGCCCTCAGCCTGTTCGCCTCCTCGGCCGGGACAATGGTAAAATGAATGTCCTGGGTCTGCAGTTCCGAAAAAACGCCGCACAGATCAAAGCAGGCATAATCATGTCCCAGGATCAGGCCTGATTCCTTGATGGGTGATTGCACGGTCAGCGACACGGCACATTGATCGTTGCGCCCTTTGTCGGGATCCTGGGGCGGGTCAAAGTCGAATCGAAGCGTCCTGGTCCTGAAGTGCTCTCCAAGGCAGTGGTCCGGTTCAAGGGGGGTGCCGACGGCCGCCAAAATGCGGCCATCCATGATACGCACGGCACTGGTCAGATGCGTCAGGGCAGCAGCCCCTTCATTATACCGGTCGTGATGGTAGCTTGCCAGTGCCTCCCAGGAAAGCCTGCCCTCATGAAAGGCGAGCATGTTTCGTTTGAGCATGGTCCTGCTGGACAGGGTCGCCGCTCCCTCTCTGCATCGATCGATAACCGTGACCGCATTGTCCGCGATCGCGTTCGCCGAGATGACAAAATTGTCCAGCATGAGCTGTCGCACGGCGTCACGCATGGGCATATAGAGAATGAAATATGCGGACAGAGCGATAAGCAGGACCAGCAGCGTGACCATGATCCGAATGTGACGAAACGCCTTTTTCACCTGTTGCTCCCATCCCCGTGCAGGCTTGTGTATACAATGCGAGAATACTGATTGTTTCTGATTGATTTTGAATGTTCTTGTGTGGTTATCTCATGGAAAAAGCAAGTAACTTTTCATGGTTTCAGGGTCGGATGTGCCGGCAATACGCATGGATCGTGCATCGCTCTGCCCAAAAGACGGGAGGGAAAAAAAGTGCGCAGCGTCCAGGACACTGCGCAGAAGGTTGCGGATGTGGGGATCGTTTGAGGGCCGGGACCGTATTGTCTGTCTGTCCCGTATGCGTTTGTTCGCAGAGCACGTCTCTCTTGTTGTTCCAGGGGCTGCCCATATTTCAAAAGGGGTGCCGCTGAAACACCTCGCTTGCCTGCTCGCGTCCGGCCCAGGGTTGTTGAGGGGCGTAATCGCGCAGGGCCTGGAGCTGGGCCACTTGATCCCAACTGCCATGTCGTCTGCAGTGACGGAGCCTGTCCAGATCCAGGCTGACTATGGTGGAGGTGGGGCGTTCACCGGCTTCGAACAAACAGTTTCCCTCCGGTGAAATGACCAGGGATCCCCCGGCCAAATGGTAGTGGTGATAGTCGCAGGCACCGTTCATATAGATGTAGTAGGCCTGATTCTCTATGGCCCGGGCATACTTGATATGCTGGTAGCTTTTTGGAATGCTGTCAGGATCCATGGAAAGCTGGATCAAAACCTCGGCTCCCATCAGGGTGAGTGTGCGGCTGATTTCCGGAAAATCGGCATCAAAGCAGATCTGAAGGCCAAATCGGACCTTTGGTTCTGCAATATCAAAAACATGGTAGTCTCGACCCGGAACGGTACCCTTTTCCAGATCGGTATCCCACGGCACCATTTTTTTATATATTCCGGCCAAGGTGCCTGTCGGGTCAAAGACCGGTGCAGCGTTGCTGAATTTCCCGCCCGGTTCGGCCATCTTGAGGCTTCCCGGCACCAGCCATACGCCCAACTCGGCTGCAAGACGTCCCAGACGCTGCATGGCCGGGCCGTCGGGCCTCTCGATGCGGTTCGGGGCGATTCCAAATTCAACCCCTATGACGAGTTGTGGGTGTCGCGGATCGGCACACAGGGCAGTGGCTTTTTCTGCGAAGACATCGATATTTTTGTCGGTATCCGGACTGATCTCCATTTGAATCAGCCCGACGTGAAGTATTTCAGACATGCGGACACCTCTCTTGGCGTGATTATTCAGGTTATGTTTGACGTGCGCTTGAAACGCTTAGTGCTGTCACTGTGAATAGGATCAGTCCCATGCCAAGTATCTGCAGGCTGACCAGGTTTTCATGCAACACCACGACGCCAAATAGCGACGCGGTGATCGGCTCAACCATTGCCAGGATCGAGGCCACGGTCGGCGCGGTATGGTGGAGGCCGACGATATAGAGAATAAAGGACAATCCCGCGCCAAGCACCCCCAGGATAACAAAGAGCGGCCAGATCGGGGTGCTCAAAACCGCCACGAGTTGCTCACCATCACCCGGCCAGATGAGTATGCAGACCAGTGCTGCAAAAGCGATCACGAGAATCGCCTGAGGGCTCCCGTGAGGTGCCGCATATTTGAAGCCGAAAATGAATATCGCATAGGACAGCCCGGAGAGCAGACCCGCCCCAGCCCCAATCAGTGTGACACTGCCGGTTCCGGTCTCGTAAATCCGTGTGAGCAAGACAATGCCAAGCATGACCATGAAGATGGAGGCCAATTTGAACAGAGTGGGGTGTTCGAGTTTAAGGGTGAAGGAGATCAGATAGACGAACACCGGGGCACAGTACATGAGTGTTGCCGCAACCGCGACACTGCCTTCTGCGATGCTCACGAAATAGAACGCGAAATTGCCGGCTACGCCGAGTCCGGCGATCGCCGACCAGAACCATACTCGGGGATTTCCCAGACCGCTGTTGCGCGGGCGCACCGCCAGCCAGACGAGAACAACTGCCAACCCGATGGCACCCCGGTAGAAGGAGACCACAAACGGATCCCATCCATCGGCCATGAGCATCCCGCCGATCCCGCCTGATAAACCCCAGCATAAGGCTGCCAGCGCCACGAATACCTTACTCACAATCGCCATTGTCTCCACCGTTTCTGATGAGATGCTCTCGGTTGAACGTGGGGGACGCGTCCCATGATGCAATTCCTGGCATGGGATTTACGTGAAATGCAGTTAGTTGGGTCTCTATTCAATCAGAGCGTGGGCACTTCTCCGGCTATCTCGCCGACCAGGGTGATCCTGCCCTGTTCGTCTCTTCCCACAACGGTTGTAAACCCGTCAAAATACCTTTCCCGGCCGTCCTCGTATTTGACCGTGCTCGTATTGGGTATGGTTTCGCCCGTGGTAAAGGTCTTCAGGGTGTGGCAGCCGTCACAGGGAATGTCCTTATCCATGTACAGCTTGTGACATTTCCGTCCCACCGGATCGGTCCCGGCCACTTCCGCCGCCTTTTTGTTGGCCCAGACAATAGTCAGCTCCGGGTCCAGGACAATCACCACCTGGGATATCTCCCTCACTATCTGTTCAAAATCTATTTTTTCGGACATCTATAACCTCCTTGAGAAAAAGAATCGCCTATCCTGATCCAGATTGGTCGTCAGGATAGGCGTTTAACTCCACGTACACAAGTTTGTAGCAGGGTCACCCTGTCAGGTCCTCTTTTTGATGGATGTTCGATGGGGCGATGACTTGCCTGACGCAGGGGGCAAATGACGGTCAACGAAGGTTCGCATTGCGTCTGGATGTATTTTTTACTGTGGTTTCAAAACACCACGAAATGCTCAACGGGTACCGCTTGTCTGCATGATCTGAAGGGTGTTGTGAGCAGATACAAAAATCAAGATGCAGCTTATGTCAATTTTCTTTTTAGAAGTTGTGCGTTAATTGCCACGATAATCGTGCTCAAGCTCATTAACACGGCTCCCATAGCTGGATTGATCACTATACCTTTACTATACAGAACTCCAGCGGCCAAGGGAATTGCAAAAAGATTGTAACCTGTTGCCCAGACAAAGTTCTGTGCCATTTTTTTGTAGGTTTCTTTTCCAAAAACTATTAAAGATGCAATGTCTTTCGGGTTGCTGTTTACCAGGATGATGTCGGCTGTTTCGGCTGCGATATCTGTACCTGAACCGACCGCAATGCCGACATCAGCCGCTGCAAGGGCAGGAGCGTCATTGATGCCGTCGCCTGCCATGGCGACAAACTCTCCATTTTTCTGAAATTCTTTAATTTGTTCCAACTTCTCCTCGGGCAGTATTCCCGAGAAATACCCATCGAGACCCAGTTCGTCGCTCACACTTTTGGCCACTTTCTCATTGTCACCTGTCATCATGTACACTTTGTGGCCGTTCTTTTTCAATAGCTTCACGGCCTCGTACGATTCCGGGCGGATTTCGTCTGCCATGTCGATAAAACCTGCCAATTGGTCATCGACGATCAGAAAAACCACAGTTTCCTGTCCATAGTGAGAGACAGTTTCTGGAATATCCATGTGGTGTTCCCTGACGTATCCCGGACCTACCACCTTCACTTTTTTATTTTCCACAACGGCCTCGATGCCTTGCCCGGTGATGGCATGGAAGGTATCCGCTTCGGGTATTTTTATGCCTGCATCCTTTATTTTGTCCATGATACCCGCAGCCAGGGGATGTTCCGATTTGGCTTCCAATGCGCCCGCAAGCCGCAGTATTTCGTCGTCATCCAGAGTGTCGGTCAGTGAACCAAACCGGGTTACACCGAAATTACCCCTGGTGAGCGTACCGGTTTTATCGAATGCCAGCAGGCTGATTTTTCGCGCGTTTTCAAAAGCTGTGCGATTGCGAATGAGCAGGCCCTTTTGCGCTGCCTGGGAAATAGAGATAGCAACGACAAGCGGTACAGCAAGCCCGAGGGCGTGCGGACAGGTAATCACCATCACGCTGGCCATGCGTTCCAGGGCAAAAACAAAGGGCTGGCCAAGGATCACCCACGCGGCCAGGGTGCAAAACCCGACGGTGAGTGCAGTGATGGTCAACCAGAAGGCGATGCGGTCGGCCAGGTGCTGTGTTTTTGATTTTGTTTTCTGGGCCTCGCGCACCATGGCAACGACCTTATTCAAATAGGCGTCATCGCCGACCTGCTGCACGCGTATCGTCAGCGAGCTGTTTCCATTGATTGTGCCGCTGATGACCTTTTCATCTTTTCTTTTTTTAACCGGTTTTGATTCGCCGGTCACCATCGATTCGTTAATCGAGCTTTCCCCTTCGGTAATTATGCCGTCAACGGGAATTTGCTCTCCGGGACGCACCAGCACCATGTCATTTTTTTTCAGCTCATCCACCTTAATATCTTTGATCGTTCCATCTATTTTCAAATGAGCTTCGGCCGGCATCAGGGCAATGAGTTTTTGCAGGGAACGGGATGCGCTCATAACGGATTTCATTTCAATCCAGTGTCCCAGCAGCATGATATCGATTAACGATGCCAGCTCCCAGAAAAACTTTTTGCCCTCCAGGCCGAAGGTTGTGGCAGAGCTGTAGCCGAAAGCTACTGTTATGGCCACGGCAATCAATGTCATCATGCCTGGCTGTTTCTTTTTCAGTTCATCTGCCAGACCGGTAAGGAACGGCCAGCCTCCATAGAAATAGACAAATGCCGAAAGGCCGAAAAGCACATACTCGATGTGCTTCAATGAGATCTCATACCCCAGTACGTTCTGAATCATTGGTGAGAGCACCAATATGGGGAATGTCATAATCAACGATACCCAGAACCTTTTCCGGAAATCCCGAATCATCATGGCATGGTGACTGGAATGGTCATGGGAGCTTTGCTCATGATGGTGATGCTGGGTATGCTCATGATTTTGCTGGTGAGTATGATCATTGTGAGTATGTTCTGAATGTTTTTCCATGCCATATCCTTTCAAAGTAGTTTTTTGCCTGTTCCCGTGTTCCTTACTGGGAGACGCGACCTGTTTCGGTATCGACCGCATCGAAGGCTACTGATACCTCAGCAGCTTAAGTGGCAGATTTCGCCTGGATCAATATCCCGCAGGGCCCCTGACTGATCCTGCAATAGGCAAGCAGAGGTATGATCAAAGTATGGCGGGATTATTCAGCCAAAGCGCATAGTTCAACGCTGCGGCGAAAGATACCCAGCATAAATAGGGTACGAGCAACATTGCTGCAGGCTTGTTGATGCGGAAGAATGCAAAGATTGTGATAAGGATGAGAAGCCAGAGAACTATGATGTTGATGAATGATGCTGCGCCCAGGTGCCACGAGAAAAACAGCCAGCCCCAGAGGGCATTTGGTATGAGGTGGAACAAATAGAGCAGCAGGCTGCTTCTGTGGGCATTGAAACCATTTTTGCGCCAGATCATCCAGGCCGAAAGACCCATCATCGTATACAGGATTATCCAGACCGGCCCGAAAAGCCAGCCGGGGGGAGACCAGGACGGCTGAACAAGTGATGCGTAGAATTGCTTTGCATTGATAGAGGCCATGGCACCGACAAAAGAGACAGCATAGCAGATGGTGAGGCTCATCACTAATGCCAGGGCTTGTTGCTTCGTATTGAGTTTACTCATAATGGCCTGGTCCATAGCATTATCTTTGCGTACGACGCAAGGTATCGTCTTGAATTTTGTCGATGTTCCTTGGGGAAAAGTCGGGAATGGCGCTGAATGAGGAAAATCTTTGCAAAGGGGTCAGAGGGCTCGCATTGTGACTCGTTCCGTAGCGAACCGTATGCTACGTCGTGGAGCGCAGGGGTAAATCACGTTTGGTACATGATTGGTACATGGATGCAAAAAAAGGCCACTTTCTTTCGAAAGTGGCCTTTTGATAACGCCTTGGGGTTTAAAGCTTTTTTGGTCGGGATGAGAGGATTTGAACCTCCGACCCCCTGAACCCCATCCACGCTCTCACGGACCGGTTATTTCGTTATAACTAACTGAAAAAACATAAGATATTTCCGATTTCTGGCGCATTTCACTGGCTGTGAAGGGCGTGCATGCGGTGAATAAAATCAATAGGTTGGCATAGGGCTCGGCGAGAAGGCTAGAAATAGGCTAGATTTTTTGGGAAGAAAACATGCAGCTATCCCTTCGCTGTGATTGGCAAAAAAGGTGGTTGAAATTTATGGGAAGGAATTTCCAGCCCCTGTCAGGTCCTTTTTTGGCGGATGTCCGATGAGGCGACATTTTTCCTGACGCAGGGGGAAGACTATGGTAAAAGACGTACATGATACCCTCTAAAATTAGAAATACGAGATACTTTTAGGGGGTATCTCCGTTCTGTCCCAAATCTTTATTCGGGGGGACGGTGTCAGATGGTATTTCTTTGATGATCTTTCCGTTCTCAACGTAAACAAGGTACGTGCCTGTTTGTTTTGCAATCAGTCTGGCTTTGAGGGCGGCTCGCTTGAGGGCATTATATGCTGCCTGGACGTCGGGAGGCAATGGGGTTTGTTTTTGGGTCGTTTGGGAGGTCATGCATTTTCTCCGTGGTCTATCAGAACCGGGATTGTCCCGTTGTTGTCGTAGTATTGCCAGGTACTCACGATGGGTTTGTAGATAGTGTTGAAATTATTTAGCCCCGCAACAAATCTTCGGCGAATGACTTCAGGTGGGATTTTTTCAATCATAGATTTGTTGTCAGGAATCTGCAAGTGGTGTTGATATGGGAAATGGCCTGAACTTTCATGTAAAGAATTTTTGGCTCATCCGGCAAAAGGGTACTTTTCATCTCGAATCCAGCTGCCTGTAGGCATTGTGGAAGCACATCTTCGGGTACACCCAAAGATAACGAGTACATGGACGCTGTAGCCCCCCTCCCGTAGTTCAGGGAGGGGCTGGGGGAGGGTTTCAAACAGCTGGAGGAAGGGATCGATGACACGACCCGCCCCTAACCCCGCCCTTGCCAGGGTGGGGGATCTGTTCAACGCACCATCGACAGTGTTGCTTCCCAAAAGGGACTGACAGCTGATGGCCTGCAAGTACGCTATTGCCGGATGAACCGAATTTTTTACTCGAGATAGCTAGACAACTTTTTGATTTTTTTGGGAAAAAGTTGGGAATGGCCCTGAATGAGGAAAATTATTCCAAAAGGGCCAGAAGGTTCGGCTTGTGGCGGCCTTTCTCGGGTGAACCTCATTTTATGCGACCGAACGACGAGATCCTTGAGGCCAGGGATGAACTGGGTGCAGTCAGGGGGCAGGTGATTGACAATGTTTTTTTAAAGGCTGTAATATTAGTCATAAGATAAATTTTAGCCTAGAATATAAGTCATTATGTCAAAAAGACCTCCTTCCATTTCCGTACGGCGCGGGCTGCGCAAGCTCGGTGAAGATCTTCGCAAAGCACGGTTACGTCGACGACTCAAGATGACTGTGGTGGCTGACCGGGCCGGTATCAGCCGTGAAACCCTGGCCAAGATCCAGAAGGGTGATCCAGGGGTGAGCATGGGCAATTACGCCGGGGTCATCTTTGCCCTGGGGCTTGGCGTCCAATGGATGGATCTTGCCGATATCCGCAATGATCCTGTCGGATTGGCCCTGGAGGAGGAAAGCCTCCCCAAGAGGGCCAGAGGGCTCAAATTATAAGTCATCCCGTAATGAACCGTATGCTACGTCTTTAAGAGCAGGTGTATGTCCGAAGAAATCTTTGTTTATATGGATTTGAGAGATACCCTGGGGTGATGCTGCTCATGCGATAATTTCCCTGACACAGGGGATACCTCTCGCTGGTCCTGGATTCTTTGGCTCACACCAGCAGCCCTTGCTTTACAGCAAAGAGTATCAACGCAATTTTTACTTGCTTTATGAGACAAGTCCAGACAAAGTGTTGTTACTTATGAATATGTATATACGATTTGTACGTAATTGCGTATGAAAAATCCAAAAGATATCTTTCGTTCACGAGGTGGGCAACTTCGGATGCGTGATGCTCTCGAAGCGGGGATCAGTCGGTACACACTCTATTCGCTACGAGACAAGGGCGAGATCGAACAAGTCAGCAGAGGGGTTTATCGGCTGGTGGAGCTGCCTGCTCTGAGCAACCCGGATTTGGTGACCATTGCCTTGCGGTGCCCCAAGGCTGTCGTCTGTCTTATTTCAGCCCTGCACTTTCATGAAATCACAACGCAGATTCCCCATCGTGTATCCATAGCGATTCCGAGAAAATCCCGCCCGCCGTCCATTGATCAGCCCCCAATCACGGTTTACCGATTTTCGCAGCAATCGTACGAAGCTGGGATCGAAGAGCACCGGATAGACGGTATCCAGGTCAAGATTTATAGCGTGGAAAAAACCCTGGCAGACTGCTTCAAATTTCGGGAAAAAATCGGCATGGACGTGACCCTGGAAGCATTGAAGCGATACCGTGAGCGCAAAAAAACCAAAATTGATCTGCTTCTTGAATATGCCAGGGTCTGCCGTGTTGAAAAGATTCTTTTTCCTTATCTGGAGGCACTCGTATGAAGCCGCCCAAAAATATCGCGGCATCCGTTCGCTAGCGCCTTCTCAACCGGGCAAGAAGCGATAAAAGGCCATTTAATGAACTCCTGCAGTATTATGCCATGGAACGGTTTCTTTATCGCCTGACATGCTCAGCCCATGCTCATCGGTTTATTCTCAAGGGAGCCCTGATGCTCAGGGCATGGCGTTTGCCTGAGTTTCGCCCCACCATGGACATTGATATGCTCGGGCGAACAAGCAATGAAGAGGCTCTGATAACAGACCAATTCCGGCAGATCATGTTGCAACCCGTTGAAGCGGATGGGATCGTTTTTGACGCCCGGTCGATCCGTCTTGAAAAAATTACAGAGGATGCCGACTATACCGGAATACGGCTTCGGTTTCGAGCAGCATTGGATACCGCTCGGATTGGGATGCAAGTGGATATTGGTTTTGGCGATATCATTTACCCCAACCCTATTGAGAAAACACTCCCAACGATGCTGGATTTTTCGCCACCAACCATGCTTTGTTATAGTTTGGAAAGTGCTGTAGCTGAAAAATTCGAGGCCATGGTAAAGCTTGGAATGGTGAACAGTCGCATAAAAGACTTTTACGACATTTGGCTTCTATCTCGCCAGTACGATTTCCATGGCCCCGAACTGGGAGAGGCTCTTCGGATTACCCTTGAACACAGGGGTACGCCTCTACCGGCTGAAATTACAGCTTTTGGACAGGCTTTTTCTGTTTCCAGGCAGGGACAATGGTCCGCGTTTCGAAAACGCCTCCAGCAGGATCATCTGCCGACATCGTTTCAGAAAATCGTTTTGGCCGTGAAGGAATTTCTTGACCCCGTATTACGGCTAGATGCATCTGATGCAGTACCTCCAATGATCTGGACTGCACCTGGTCCCTGGACCGATCGCTCGTCATAATTTTTGGCAATTTTGCTCAACGAGTACAAAGTCTTTTTCTCAAGCAGTTTCCTTCTGGTTCCTTCAAATGAATTTTAAAAGAGGCGACAACTTCCCTAACACAGGGGTATGACAAGAACTTTTATATCCATTTACACTTGAGGCTCCCCGAAAACTTTGGCTTCTCGCTGCTGCCATCGTGTCGGATCACGTTTGAGATGCATTATGGCTCCTACCAAGATGAAATCAGTGCGAACCTGGTAGAGTACGCCGAAGGGAAAACGGTCGGTGAGACATCTCCGGGTTCGATATGAAAAAACCGGCCATGCCTCTGGATGGCGTCGTATTCGTTCGAATGTACGTTGTACTTCAGACGCAAATTCAAAGCCCAAGCCCGGACGCTGTTCATTATAGTAATCAACGGCTTCAGCGAATTCCTCTTCCGCACATGAGAGGACGAGTATTTTCATCGCTGATTGATCCTGGACAGGACCTCCTCAGCAGGGGAAGCCGTGAGTAATTTTTTGTCGTATGCTTCGATCCTGGATTCAATCTCTTCCGTCCAGGCAGTTTCGATCTGGTTGTCCGCCTGAACATCAAAACTCTGGAAAAGACGCTGAATCAGTTCTGCCCTCTCGATGGGTGGCAGGGCGAGGGCATCGTTGAGAACCCTCTCGGCTGTGGCTGTCATCTGGTCAACCTCGTTTTTTGTTTTGCTTCTTTTAAAAATAGCCTACAAAATGCAGCTCCGCAACCCGGATCTTTGACGCTTTCTCCACCAAGATCTACCTCCCTCACATTGCCCGTTGCGAGTCTACGGTCTATCGATTCTGTTCTGAATCCGGCATCTGGCCAAGGCCTTCGGTCCTTGAGAAAGGAGCCGCTTTGAGAACCTTGCTGTCTCTCGGATCTCTCTCATTGTGCAAGTAGATTGCGGGGTACTATGTGTCAACAGGGGAGACATGGTTGGGGGGGGGATTGGTTTTGGAGTCAACTTATGGTTTTTCGGATTATCTGACCACGGCCAGTTCATCCCAGGATGTGGTATATCGTTTGGAAAGGAATTTCCGGCGCATATGCCATTTTTTGTGTCCCAGACCCGCCGACGCCAGGGTGACGGTGGCATTGCCGTAATGGGTGTTGATGCTGTCCATGACGGCCATGAGTCCCTGCTGTCTGGAGCGCTCTTTTTCGGATGGATCGAAAAAGGAGCGTTGCCGGTTGGAAGAGGTGGCCAGATCGGTGAGCATGACCCCGACCTTTTGGAAGGTGTACCCGGGGCGAAAGATTTTTTCCAGGACGGCCTGTGCCTTGGTCTGAATATCCGGGGTGTACGATGTGGCGGGCATAAGCGGGAGGCAGCCTGATCTGGCGTACTGGGATTCCGGCCTGAACCGATTGGTGGACAGGAATACATGAACGCATCCGGCGGTAAGCTTTTTTCGGCGTAATTTCTCACCAGCTCGGACAACATAGGATGCCAGGGCTTCCTGGAGGCTTTCAAGATCGTTGATCCCGGTGCCGAAAGAACGGGAGCACACCAGGCTCTTGGGTGGGGGCGGGGCCTGTTCCAGAGGGATGCAGGGAATCTGGCCGAGTTCCAGAACGGTGTGCAGACCGGTGATTTTAAGGTGCCTCTGGATCCAGGGGTGCGGCATGTCAGTAAGATCGGATGCGGTGAGGATATGCTTGGCCTGCAGAAATTTTTCGTAGCGTCTGCCGATTCCCCATATATCCCCGATTTCGGTCCGGGAAAGCCCGTCACGGATCTGGCTGGGGGTATCCAGAACGCAGACCCCGCTTGTGTCCGAATGCTTCTTGGCCAGATGGTTGGCGACCTTGGCCAGGGTTTTGGTCCGTGCAAATCCCACGGAAACCGGAATTCCGGTCCAGGCGAACACTGTTTTTCTGATGGCCCGCCCCATGTCCATGAGCTTTGCCGGATCGGTGGATCGGAAAAACAGAAAGGATTCATCAATGGAATAGATTTCGATATCCGGGCAGAAGTGGGCCAGGGTGGTCATGACCCGGGAGGACATGTCGCCGTACAGGCTGTAATTGGACGAAAATACCCGAACCTTGTTCTGACAGAAAAGATGCTTGAACTTGAAGGCGGGCGCACCCATGGGGATATTCAGCGCCTTGGCCTCGTTGGACCGGGCGATTACGCAGCCGTCGTTGTTGGAGAGCACCACCACGGGTTTGTTCACGAGTTTGGGATCAAAGACCCGTTCGCACGAAACATAGAAATTGTTGCAATCGACCAGGGCGAAAAAGTCATTGGTCAGGGGGGCTGTAAACGAACCCATTTCAGAACCGCCTCACAATGCCGGTGACCACCCCCCAGATGACCAGTTCCTGCTCGTCCTCGACCATAATAGGCTGAAAGTCCGGATTCTCCGGCACAAGCACATATCCATTTCTCGATTTTTCCAGCCGTTTGACCGTGAGTTCCCCATCCAGAACCGCAACCACGATCTTGCCTGGCAATGCTTCTTTGGACCGATCCACAATGATCACGTCCTTGTCGTTGATCCCGGCCCCGAGCATGGAATTCCCGGACACCCGCATCATGAACGTGGCAACCGGATTGTCGATCAGGTATTCGTTCAGGTCCAGGGTGTTTTCGATATAGTCATCAGCCGGTGATGGAAATCCCGCAGGGGCATTGTGCAGGACCAGGGGGAATTCGGCCCTGGTCTCGGGATCGATCACGGCCCGACCGAGAAGGGTCAGGAACGCGGACGCTTTGGATGGATTGGATGGTTTGAATTTTATTGTATTGGATTTCATGGAGATGCGTGAGCTTGTTCAAGGACGTGGTTCGTGTGCTGGAGATTCCCTTATGCAGGTAGGCCCCTGGAGAAGGCAATCACTTTTTGTCACCCACGGTTATTGTCAAAAGTGGGGGGTAAATTTTGGAGCAGGATCACAGGATGGGGAACTTCTTTTGGCAAGAACCGGCTCTCATGCCGGCATTTTCAAAATATGATTGAGAGCCCAGGCGACAACTTTCCGGACACAGGGGGTTTTTAATATCGTATTGACACCACAATATCAGTTAGAGAGACATTCCTCCAATTTTTGTAAAGCCTTGGCGTGTTTTGCGGGATTTTTCCGCAATTTTTCAATATTATACAATTTCCAGCGTACTGCGGGCAAGTGTTTGGCGTGTGGAATTCCCAGTAGGTTCCATTCGGGATTGCCTCGTTTGATGGACAGAAGGAATCGTTTGTCATCATGACTCAAGCCGGACCTGATATCCTGAACCAATCGGACACGGGTTTCCTCAAGTTTTTCAACAGAGATAATCGTTCGTGACATCCCCTGAAATTCTTTTTCATAGACATCGCCAAGAGGTTGAAACCGGGGGTTGAGCAATTCAGACATGGGGCGGTTGTGACCAAGCAAATAGATAATGACCGCCTTTCGCGTTTCCTTTGTGATTCCTGTCATATCCAAAAGTTGGGCAACGTCAAACAGATCGCGCGGGTGCTGGCGATCCAGAGCAGCGCATATCTTGCCGCCATAGAGATCGTGGATGGACAGGCGGCGTACTTCAACGGCCATTTCGAAACGTTTTTCAACTTCCGGTTGCAGTCTTGCGTACTCAGTCTCATAAACTGTGCCGCGAATCGTGGCATTAGGTTCAATTTTTACTGTGGCGCCTTCATGATGAATGATCACTTTGGGTGCCCCTGTTCTCGGCGATGTCTCCACGACGGTTGCGCCTGGAAAAAGTCGTTCGATATTCTTGCCCAATCGGTTCATGCTGGCCCCAATATCTGCCAAGGCCGTCCGGCGATCATTGATGGGGCAGAAGGCCAAGTCTATATCAACAGAGAGGCGGGGTAGATTCCAGAGAAAAAAATTGAGTGCTGTTCCGCCTTTCAGCGCCAGAAAGGGCGAACCTTTACCTTCTGGATCGTCAAAGTCGATCAGGGCCAGGACTCTTAAGAGGATGCGCACCTGCTTTTCATACGTGTTCAAAACAGTTCTCCGTCAAGATCCCCGGGGACAGTGATGCCGAACTCCTTGTCCAGAATGCCGTTTTTGACGATGACCCGTTTACCGGAACCGAGATTGATGGTGGCCAGGTTCAGATGATTGAACCAGTGAAAACCGGATGCCTTGGCAAGGTACAGAAAGAGTCGTTTGGCCTTGATACTGTTGCACTGTTCCAGCAAGGTCTGGAGGATAACCGGGCGTAATGTGGAAAGGTTCGACACGATGTGTCCTGCCTCCTGAAAACGTACTTTTTGGGGCACGTGATACAGAAGCTCCAGGGCTGCCCGTTCTGGGGAGGATATATGCACGGTGAATGTTCCGGCATCATAAATTACAAGGCTTTGCTCAAGACCCTCTGGAAAGAGTGCTGTCGAGGTGAAGATAATTGGTTGGCCCCACTCGTAGTTGGCAAACCATGCCGGGAGTTTTTTTGGGGATGGGGCAAAAAGAAATATTTCTCGATCATGGGTCGGGACGTAATGCGTATATCCTTGCAATTCCAGGGACGTTCTTCCGCCCGCCAGAATACAACCTGACGTTTTATGCTGCTGCAAACAATGAAGCCCCCCGAGCCAGTTGGGTTTGTCATGGCTTTTGGCATAGACTCCGCGTCCCAGAGAAACCAACCAACCTTGCTTGATGTAGCTTTGAACAAGGGACAGGGAGATGCCAAGGGCTGCAAGCTCCCTGGAACTTTTTACGGTTCCCGAGGGCCAGGTTTGCATGAGTTGGTTTATTTTTTCTCCCCTTAATGTTTTCATGATATGTCAAATAGATTTTTTTTAAACTTTATACAAGAAGAGATATTGGAAAACCCTGACAGGATCGACCTGATCAGCAAAGATGGAAAGATGTTACCGGGCAGGAATAGTAGCTTTTTCGGATCATGGACCCTTTGGAGCCACCCGTGGATTCTTCCTGTAGATCCCGGCTTGCCGTTGAGGTGATCTGCTTGAGCAATTTCTTGATCTGGTTGTTCGACAATTCCCCGTCAATGATGACTGCCAGATCCACATCCTCTGAAAAGCGTTCGATGCAACCGTAGGCATTGGAAAGCGATATTCCACCCTTGAAAACAGTTATATCGCCCAGGCTGGTTTGCGAAAGGCGATAGAGTGCCAATGTCAGCCAGTAATCTTTTTCAATGAAGATGTTCTGGAGATTAATGGTGGTCGGCAGTCGCCTGAATGGCATCCTTGAAGAGTTCTTTGGATTCATGAAGCTTCATACTATTCCCCATGATTTTTTATCGGGCAGGATGTTCTCTGAAACGTTGAGATTAAATGTCGTCAGGGGATTGAGCGTGCTTCGGAGTGCAAGGGCCTGTTCAGGCTTGTGTATCTGTTCGAGAAGACAACCATAGATGGCTCGGACCATGGGTGGATATTTCTTGGCAAAATCCGTCAGCTTCTTCAGATCATCTTGAGACAGTTTTCGGATTTTTTTTTCAAGAACGATCAGAACGTCATCCGGAGTACAGCCCTGGGCGTGTTTGATGAATCTGAGTGCCTCGAGCAGTTGCAGCAGGGGGACATCGTCTGCTTTAAACGATGCAACGTAACTGCGCACGAACCGAACCTGGAGCTTGCCCAGGGTCTGATTTTTTCGGGGTGTGATGGTGGCAATGGTCAGAATGCTCGGAACCTGGGTGGATATCTCAAGATTGAGATAGATGGACTGACCCGTGAGCATTCCGGTTATTCGATCTCCTTTCCTGGTCAGAAAGGAGATTATTTCCTCATCAGGCGGACTGGTCGGGCCAAAAATCGTTTGTTTGGGGCGATAGAAAGTCCCTTTGGCCTGACGGACCAGAACTTTTTGTTTCACCAACCGCTCGAGCGCCTTGGCCAGAGCCTGCGGTTTGACCTCTCGCATACCAGTGAAATCCTGGTAGGTGATGATCTTTCCCGGAGGAACCGACTCGACATAATTTTTTACCTGTGAAGCAGCTTGCATGATATGATCCTCGTTTAAAAAGAGGAGTAGCCTTTTTAGCGGACTTGTCAAGTTTTTGATAGTTAAAACATGACATGCACGCAAAACATGGTTTACCGTTCATCACCCTGCCTGAGCGTTTTTTGCCGCTTCCGATGCATCTCAGAAAAATGGCGAAGTTCCTGATTCTGGAATATTTAACATTTTTTGGGGTTCTTCATCCTCCTTCTGGCACCTCCTTAGGTGAATTCCACAGGCGGCGGGCGACAACTTTCCTGACACAGGGGGCCTGTGTCAGGAAAGTTGTTCCATTTTGGGTGTCACCTGCGCGGGTGAAGTGAGTGCCTGCATGGTTTCATTTTGAAAAAAAGCCCCTGATGACCGTTGGTTCTCGTAGATGATCTATGGATTTCATTGTATCTGCGAGGTTGCCATGAGTCATTCGTTTTTTAAGGACATATCACCGGGTTCATCCGGATCAAACACGCCGTGCGAAGATGTTGTCCCGGCCCGACATATCGTTCTTACCCATGACATGGAGGAGATCGAATTGAGCCAGACCCCGGTCCGTGTGCGGAAGATATCCGCTGACGGCAAGGGCAGGTTCGCGGTTCATGGGAGCTTCGATGCCCAGCCGTACAGCGAGATTTTTGCCTGGATCAGATGCAAGGGAGAGCTGATTGCCTCGGAAGAGGAAACCGTGTCCACGTCTAGAGGCTGCTTTACCTTTGCCTTCCATCCCCCGGATGGTGTCAGGGTCACACCGGGTCGTTTGATCTTCATGGTTCTGGATCATGAATGAAAGGATTTGAAAATATGCGAATCACTCCCGATCCTGTTTTCAGATGATCGATCGGTGTGAGTTTGATTTGACAGCTGAAAACCTTTTGCCACGGAGGTTGTCATGGGCCATTGGTTCGGCAGATTTCGCGACGATATGCCCTGGCGCAAGACTCCGGCCAGGATCAAGGGCGTATGGTATACTCCTCGAGGTGACAAGATCGACAATCCTGACGCTTACTTCGCCACAGTGGCACGACGAGGTCGCTTCTGGGACGGCGACACCGGCTGGCCGGGCTCTAGCGGCACGAAAAAACGCAGCAAGAATGCTCGTCGTTGGAATGGCTGATAGATTCGTGATAACGCATCCGGTCCAGGGTGCTTGAACTGGAACAGGCCTGGTATCCGAACTCGGATGCCAGGCCTGTTCCAGTTGGTTCATCTGGGAAAAATTGGGCTCGAGGTCTCATCTATACATGTATGGAAACAATTCTTTTTTTCTTGCCAGCACGGTTTCCAGCATATCTTTCCAAAAATTCTGTTTCAGTACCGGCTCGAAATGGGGGGCGTGAAGCCCTGAATTCTCGAGCATGTTTCGCACCTGTTCACACTGTTTTTCCAGGACCGTATGATTCATCCCCTCAGCAAACATATGGGCCAGGGGGAGCAGCGCCATGGCCTGGATGGTCGGGCCGGATGCAAGACAATTCTGCAGGGAAAGGTGGTAAAGACGTTTGCGTTCTTCCTCTTCCCGGGCCAGCAGGGCCAGGTTCAGGGCGATCAACTGAACAGGATGGCCCCGGATGGTGTCATGGGAAATCCGTCTTCTGATCTTCCACCACAGCTCGGCATCCATGAGGCGGCCGGAGTCCACATGCAGACGCAGAAGGGCGTAAATCTGAAAGCGATTCATGGAATGAACGGGCCAGGACCCCTCAGGGCCTGCCGCACATACTTCCTTGAGACGTTTTTCAGCCTCCTCGAAGCGTTCTGTCTCGATCAGGGCGAAAACGAGATAGAACAGATCCCGTAGCCATTCTTTGTGACAGTCTCCGGGAATCTCCCCGTCCCCAAAGGCATGCATGGCTTTGTTCAGATAGTGCATCCCCTGTTCGGCGTACTCGGGCCCGCAGAAGAGAAAATGCTGGCCCAGGGTGCCGAAGTATTGGCCCAGGACTTTTTCTTCGCACGGGCCGTTGCATCGTTGGCGTTTTCGGTCAAAGGCCGTCTCCATATCATCCACGATATCTTCCAGCATCATGGAATGTTCCATGCGTTCCGGCAGTCGGGGATCGAAATCATATCTGTTGTGGCTGTCATTGATGAAGATCCGCACGGCATGCAGCAGTGGTGCTCCGTCACCCTGGTGCAAACGCAGGATGTGCGGTTTGACGGCACTCGCGATCCGGTTCCATTGGGGAAAAAGATCGATCATTCCAAAATGGTTGGCCCTGTTCATCTGAAGCAGCGCCATATCCCACGCAGCCACGGCATCGTGGGCTCCCATTTTTAGGACCATGTCCGGTTCGAAACAATCGAGCAGGGCCTCAGCGAGCTCATGGCATGTACCGGTTGTGGAATGTCCCCATCCTTTGATCTGTTCGATAAGGGGTCGCAGGTTATCTGACTGGTGCAGTCGGTTGCTGATGGCTGTGCGATAATGCCGGACCCACATATCCATGCCCTGTGCGAGTCCGCACAATTCCTGCACGAGTCCTTCTTCCTGATCGAGAATGCGCTGGGCAGCAACCACCTTGGTTCCAAGACCCGGTGCCTGGCAGGCCAGAACGGCACATGCCTGATCAACGGTTGTGACCGGAACGGTTTCAAGATTGTCTCGACTGCACATCGTTGCATCACCAGGCCCTTTCGCCGGATGGATAAAGAATCTGCAATCGGAACCTGCAGCATTTGCTTTCTCGAGCACATGGCCCACTGGGAGAACCGATCCGTCCGGGCCAAGACAACCCGTTGCCATGATCTTTGAACATGGCTGACCGTTATGGGCTGCGGCTGCACCCAGAAAAACAGGCAGTCCCAGGGAAGGTCCGGCAATGGTGTGTTCGTGTGTCTTCCAGGAAATGGGGCAGACCGCCATGGACAGATCCCATTTGTTGCGCACCAATTCGTGAGCAGTGTGAATGGCACCAATGGCCTGATCGTCAAAAATCTCCGATCCCATGGGGAACAATTCCAGGTCCGGACCGACGCCGATCATCATCCAGAAGACATATCCCCTGCCCTCGTGGGCCAGGGGGATGGGAACCTTACGCCATGTTCCCTGCTCCAGCTGACAGGGGGAACAGGTCATGGAACGAGACAGGACCGTTTCTTTGTGTTTGAGCCATGAGGAAACGGCAGGGGGAGTTTTGAAGGGATCCAGAAGATGGGCGAAAAACAGGGTAAATACGAACGCGTGTGCATCCGGACTGGCGCTGTACAGTCTGTCGAGGGTGTCGGCGTTGCCGGAAAATCGGTTCCAGAGGGTCAGGGAAAGACCATCGAGCATCCGGTCCCAATCAGGGATTTTGCCCATGTTCAGCTTGGACCGGGCTCTTTCCAGAGTCCATGAAGGGGTGAGGAGTGCGGCCATGAGATGATCAATGTTGATGATGCGTACGCGGATGTTCAACCACCAGAAGGATCAGTTCCCCTTTGTCCAGTTCCTCCTGGGAACACCGGGCAAAATCGATTTCAAAATAGCCGTTTTCAGGATCACGTTCCACAGCTCCCTCCATATACTCCTCGCCATGCTTCCACCATGCAAGGAGCCCGGCTTCTCGATCCTGCTTGTCCAGCCATCCTTCAACATGAATGGTTGCATCGGAGAACTGCACCCCATCCACGACGGCAAGTCCGGTCCGGCAGGAAGGCTGGTCGTTCTCACCCCAGGTGATCACATTATAGGAGAGCTGTTTGCCAAACTCGGATGCAGCCATTTTGGTCATTTCCCTTGGGAGCCGGGTGATCGCGAGCATGACCAGGGGGGCATCCGTGTCAGGAACGCTCGCCCGGGACTCAAAGGCCAGGATTTTTTCTCTGACCTGTTCGGGATCGGCCATCCAGTCGGGCCATCCGGGATGTTCGTGACGATGAACAAGCACAGGCAATGCCTGGATGGCCATGAAATGAGCGATTTCCATTTCCAGTTCCCGAAAAAAGTGGATGATCGAATCCTCTTCCGGTTCCTGCAGCAGGTCCTGGCTGTGTATGGTCTTTTGAATTCCAGCAAGTACTTCCTTGTCCACCATCCCCCAGAATCGATCGAGATCTTCAAAACGCAGAGCATAGGTGTTCCATGTTTCCGCATGTCCGAAGTCAGATCCGATGGCCACATCCCCTTCAAAGGTGAGATGCGGGGCCATGAATGTCTGGGCCACGCGGACTCCGCTAACCTCTTCAAGTACCTCTGTCACGAGCACCACGGGAGGATTGATGTACCGGTGTCGCTTGTCCCAATGGCCAAGTTTTTCCTTGAGGGACCAGATTTCTCCGGGATGTGGACGATGTGCGTGCGGGGGTGCGGGAAAAAGATGCGCGAGGTTGTCCTTACCGTCACCCGTATCATGTCCTTTCGGGGGAGTATCTGGACAAAACGATTGCAGAGCCTCACCCAATTCCTTCCATGGCTGAACCGCTTCCGGGGTTCTGGCGGCACAATGGGCACACCGTTTTCTGTGTTCCTCCACCTCGTGGGCGTGATTCGGGGCACTGCATATGGCATGTCCCGGGCAGGTCCGTTCCTGATACATGTCCCGCCAGTCCTGTTTCATGGCGGATAGATCAACGCGCTTGGGCATGTCGGCTCCTTGTTTGATCTGCCTTCTTACGGGAAGAACGGGAACAGTCTTCGTCTTTACAACTCGCAAGGAGCATATCCTGGAATCTGGCAAACAGATTCTCGTTGAAATCCTCCCTGCCCAGACCGTCTTCCAGGGAAAGAAGAACTCGCAATTCCCGGTGAACTTTGTCCAGGACATAGGATGCATGGGAAGGTCCGGACAATCCCAGTGCTTGGGCAATGTCCTTGAGGGGCATATCGCAATGATATCTGAGGCAGAAAACGAGGAGAAGATCGAGATCCTCCAGTTGCAGGGCGATACGTGCAGCCCGATCGCTCACCCAGGCATCCGTGTGTTCGACACGACCGGGATTCGACGATTCGTTCGGACCAGGCCAGTCTCGAGGGACTGTTTCGTCATCGTCGGATTGAGGATTTCGATACGTTGCGGGTTCGTATTCGGTTCCTTGAGGCCATCCGGCACGGGTGTAGGCGCAGAATTCACGAAGAGGGATGCTGACCGCATGGCCAAGATGGTTTTCCACCTGTTTTCTGAAATCTCTGGCCAGAGTGACAATCGTTGCAGCGGTTCGCACGTCGTTGACCGGGATTGACGGAAAGCAGGGACAGAATCCCGTTTGCAGTAATTCCTCATAGGAAGGCATGCACACGGCATCCTGGCTGAGGCTCCCATAGGATGCCGCGTGAGATGATGGTGTATATCCCATGTCCGGCGTGGCACTCAGGGTCTGGCGCACCCGCTGGTAATATCTGTCGCGATTTTTTTCATTGTGAAGGGATCTGGCCATTGTCTTCAGATAGCGCTCAAGACCGTTCCAGTCTTCCCGAGCGAGCAGCATGGCAAGTTTGCCCCGCGATTCTCCCTGTCGCGTCCGCAGTACCTCCCACAATGAAGCGGCCAGGCTTTCAGGTTCTTCATGGTCGTGTCCTGTCCCGGATCGATCGGGTTTCGCATGAGCGCTGACGCATCGCAGGAGAAGGTCCCAGCATTCCCTGGAATTGATCCATGTGTTGAAGGGATTGTTTGCCTTCATCCATGCCTCCCGGCAAGACAGGTTTGGGGAACAATGCCGTAGAGGCCGGGTTTTCGGGTCAGATGAAGCGAGCGGGGGACCGGAAAGGAGAATTTTTCCAGAATGTACGAGTCACGATCCATGCGCTTGCCGGTTTTTTTGAGCAGACATCCCTGTCTGATGAATCGCCCCGAATGTTTCCTGCTCGAACAGGGGCAGACATGGGAACCCACGGATGAGGAGCTGATCACGAAAAGCGGGTGGGTTCCCGAGGATCTGGACCGTGCGGGAAACGAGCCGGTTCGTTCTTTCCACCAATCGTTTCGAATACCCATGAGAAACATGTTTTTTTCCCACATGACTGCGGGCAGTCCGATGATGTGGCTACCCATGGTTGCGAGGATTCGCTCACTCTGTCGTGTCCAAATGTCATCGATCAGATTTGCCTTTTTTTTCATCTGCGTGATCCTTGCCTTGCAAGTGGAGATGTCCGGGGTGATACATTATATGATCTCGATAGGGAAGAGAACGTTTGTTCGCGTAGCACCCTGCTGTTCCGGCATATGCATCACAAAGATCACGGGATCAATCCTCCAGGATGTTTGTGTATGAACAGGGGTAGCTTTTTGTATGACATTAAATTTGTTTATGAAAATACTTTCAATTTTGTAATTCATGAGGTATGGCTTCTGTACTTTTCAAGTACAGCAATTTCCCAGACTATTGGCTGAAATAATGAGAGAAAATTAAAATCGATGTTTTTTTCGTCTCTTTTTGAAAAATGATCTCCGGTACCCGTTTAAGCTGGTGAGTGGTGTACATGTTTATGGGGTGCGAGGAAATCGTATGTGTTGCGAGAGAAGAATGTTTCATTTTAATCTAGATAGTCCCTAAATAAAGAAATTTAAAGATAATGATTTTAAGTGGATATATAGATACATTCTCAGGCTTTTCCGGTTTGTTTGATTTTAAGAGGCAAGGAAGACCTGCCTCGCGATATAGATCGGGGTAGTCTGTATAACCTGAATAATTTTTAGAGGTGAGCATGAAAAACGGGTACTTACGCTATTACAAACGAGAAAGAGTGACCGCCGAGTGTGAGATCATCACTCCTATGTTCTTGGGGGGACCCGACCAGAACGCTCAGTGGCGTGGCGCGCCGTTCAAGGCTTTGCTACGCAAGTGGTGGAGAATTGCTCATGGTGCGGGGATGACGAGCAGTGATCTGTATGAGAATGAGTCACAGATTTTCGGAGCAGCTGGAGAAAAGGGGAGCAATTTGGGCAAAAGCAAGGTTGTGATTACTTTGCAGGCCGATGCCAAGGCGTGTGAACAGAAGATGCCGAACATCGCTCCGGTTAACCAACCAGAATGTCAACGTAACAGGGGAGATGTTTCACCTCTTCTGTACTTGGCAGGGATGGGTTTGATGGCCCCAAATGGCAACGTTAAACATTCTTATTTCAGCCCTGGTGAGAAGTTTGTACTTACAATCGAAGCGGGACATCATGAAATTGAGGGGCTCAAGCCGGTCTTTCGACTCCTCCAGCTCTTTGGGACTATTGGTGGAAGGTCTCGAAATGGATGGGGAAGTTTTATTTTACATATCGAAAAAAAATTTCTGGAAGCGCCAAAATTGTATTTTTGGAAAGAGGGATTCGATTGTGACTATCCTTCTCTACTCGGAAAAGACGGAACAGGCGAATTGATTTGGAAGACCCAATCAAAGGATGCTTGGAAAGAGGTAATGCGTGATCTGGCAGAAGCCTACATCGCTGTTAGGGCTAAATCCGTTCGTGGTTACGATAAGCTTGATCCAGGTGCTGGATCAGCAAACGAAAGGCATCTGCTTGGCATACCTCTAACACATCACGCTGCCTTCGGAAATACTGCCAGACATGCTTCACCACTTCATTTCAAGGTTCTTAAGCACGGGGGACAATATCAGGGAGTTATACTGCATCTGCCTCACAGGCATAGTGACCAGCAACCCATCTTTGAAAGGGATAAAGAAAAACAAATCAAAGTCTGGGAAAAAGTACATCATAAACTTGATGCCATATCAAACGTTCAACGAACAACAATGGCAGGGATGTAAGAATGAACAGAATATTTCGAAAAGACGCAGACTACTGGAACGCTAAACTGCAGGCCTTTCTGCACGACCCGCCGGACAAGGCCATTCATATCCCCGGTCATGAGAGGAGAAGCAGGCAGTTGCTGAATGCTATGGGCATCGACGGAACTTTGGACAGAGATGCCTACAGCGGATTGGACGTCATTGCCGCAGGTATGGACAGGATGCAGTTTCCTGGTTTTTCAAAGGATGATGAAAGCAGTGGGGCCATTGATTTTTCCCAAAAGCCCATGCTCACGCATCCGACATCGGCAAACGCTGCTCTGAAAATTGACGGACAAATTCCCGATATCAAGACCATAAGTGCCCAGATAGAAAGCATTGTCAAAAATGATATTTCAAGGATTTCTGACAGGTTTGCCGGTCGACCCGATGAGTTGGCAGTGGCCCGTTTCCATTACGTTCGCCATGCCTTGCGTGGACAGTTGACTCGAAAAAATACGGGAGGTCTGGGCGGATTGTGGGCCAAGATTCCGGCGGATACGCGAGTTCCAGACCATTCGATTTGGCAACACTGTGCTCTTGTTTCCGCGCTTTTTTCTTGTGCCCAGCTTTCCAAAACCAGGCAATCCTCACTCATGGTTTTTGGGTTGACTCCGGTGCAGAATTTCATCGCACGAGCTAGGAAGCTCAGGGATTTCTGGACAGGTTCGCTTATTTTGTCATGGCTGGCCTTTGAGGGAATCCGGCAAGTGATCTATGAACTGGGCTCGGATCATGTACTTTATCCTAGCCTGATCGATCAGCCTATGATCGAGAATTTTCTAGGCAAGGAATGTGCCCTTGATGAACTGGGATTGTTTGATTCTTCCGATACCGGGGTAGCGTCGTTTCCCAACAAATTTGTCTGTCTGGTTCCCTCGGGTATGGAGGATGTACTTGCAGGTTCGATAAAGATGGCGATCAAGGACGCGTGGTCGGACCTTGGTAATCGGGTGCTCGGTCTGATTGAGGAGAAGTTTGGTCGGGACGAAACTGTGAGCAAATTATTCGCGAGGCAACTGGACGGATATTTTGATTTTCATTGGTCAGCGTGCCCGTTGATCGATCAATCAGGTATCGCAACCGCACGTGAATTGCTCAATGAGCGTGTTTGGTCACAGGCATTGGAGACATTAAACGACTCAAAAAAATTGAAATACTCCATTCCCGCCAAAAGTGCCTTTTACGGAACAACGCATGCCATGGTTCAAGGATTCATGGCCGCAGGAAAATTTTGCAAAACAGATAAAAGAGAGACTGAAGAGGGAATCAAATGTCAGCTGCATGGTGATCTGGAAATCCTGCATCTGGACCATGCCGTTACTGGGGATAAAAATCCGCGTCCTGAAAACGATCCTTTCTGGTCCAAATTCAAGGAAAAATGGACCATGTCCATGGGTGCTGCGTCAGACTTCAAGGAGAGCGAACGTCTGAGTTCATTGGGTATGGTTAAACGATTGGCCGGTTATGCCATTCGCAGGGACAAAGAGCATCCTTTGTACCCATTCTTCAAGGACGACAACTCCTTTCCTGCTACCACGGAAATGGCCCTCAGTGATTGGTTTGAAAGACTTCCCACCGGAGTGAAGAAAAATCTTCAACAGGACTTGGGATCAAACTGGAGAGGACGTATTGCAGATCACTATCACGCCCAGGATGAAGATGAATCGGGTCAGGGTGAAGAAGATTCCGTGCTGAACAGGCTCAAGCGGGAAACACCACTGAACGATGCCGACAATTATTACGCTGTGCTACTCATGGATGGCGACAAAATGGGCAAACTGGTCAATGGTGAAACCATTGCCGCCACTTGGGACAGTGTGGTTCATCCCGATTTAGTTGAAAAATTGAGACATTGGCCTGAGGGAAAGGATGGCTTCCGGAAATTCTGGGATACGTATCTGTCCAAAAAGAGGATGCTCAGCCCGGCTGTTCATGCAGCCATTTCCGAGGCTTTGGGCGATTTTGCTCTGCATACCGTACCCTCCATTGTCAACAAGCATAGAGGGAAACTCATCTACGCCGGGGGAGACGATGTCTGTGCCGTTTTGCCGATTTCAACCGTGTTGCAGGCTGCAAAGGATATTGCCACTGCGTATAACTATCCCTTTCTAGTCTTGGAAAACGGGCTACCAACGCCTGTGCTCGATATCTGGAAACCTGGAACCAGTCGGCTTTTTCACCATTTGGGAGCCGGAGAGGCGATTTCCATATCAGCGGGCATACTGCTGACTCACCATAAACGTCCCTTGCTCGGAGCAGTGAAAAGGGCCCATCAGCTTCTTGAAGATGCCAAAGACAAAGGCGGTCGCAATTCCTTGGCTTTAGAGTTGGATAAACGTTCCGGTGGGGCTCGGTCCTGGAGGGCTTCCTGGAAAGACCTTCCCGCGTCAGAACTGAATTTGGACAAAAGCGAAAAGAGTGAAGGGGATGAAAACAGGGGTGAAACGCTGAATGATCAAAAGTTGGTGGATCTTTTTGTGGATATAACCACGCAACTCGCCAGGCCCGATTTTAAGGATATGAGCTCCTCATTCATTTACCGGCTTGAAATGTTTCGTGATGGTTTACTCACGCTGGCCAACCATAAACCGGAAGGGATGTCTCAATTTTTACTCAGTCAGATGGGGCGAAGCGCATCCAACCGTCAGATCGGACACACCAAAGGTGAAGGCAAAACGAACTTGGAGACACTTGCCCGCAAATGTGCAGCCCTTGTTTTGCGCAAATCCAATGAAGGACAGATGGACGTCGATACGACGGCTCTGATTATTGCCAGGTTCATGAGCCAGCGCCTTGTATGCACCAAGGAGGATAACCATGAGCAGCATTAAGCAATGGCTGAGGCTGACACCAGTGGATACCCTGTTTTTCAAGGGCTCCGAACCAATGGTGGCTGGGCAAAATCACGAAGCCGCAAGTGTATTTCCCCCCATGCCGGAAACAATCATGGGAGCGATACGGGCTGCTATTTTGGGACAGCGGCATATTCCCCTGGGGGATTTTTTGAATGCTGACAGGGAAAAGTATGCTGATCATCCTTGTTTGGGAATTCCTGAAGAACCGGGATTTGAAATAGCCGGACCTGTTTTCGAAATTGCCGGCAGCAAAAGAGATGTCTTTTTCCCCGCCCCAGCTCATTGGTTTGCCGGTAATCTCAAGAAAATGAAACCGGGCGATGTCGTGCCAGTCAGGCCCGCCCAAGTATGTACGTCCCAATTCAAAACTCTGGGCCTCAAGGGTTCGGTTTCGGCACCTGTTTGGCTTCTCAAGCCAGAGCAGGAAGATCTGAAATCAATGAGCGGGATGTGGTGTAACCTCAAGGGGCTAGGAGCTATTTCTGCTGGTGGTGGGGTTCTACGTTTTGCCGGGAATGAGACCGGCTCCCTGGATGACCATGACCCGTCTGTTGCAACGATCGCTTCTGCGGGCTGCTTTTATTCGTCCGAGAACAGGACTGGAATCGCTTTGGAGTCCTATCGATCCAGAAAAGTCAGAAAAGGGTATTTGTATACTTTCACCCAAGTCAGAATGCATCCGGATGTCAGACTCCTGGTCGGCCTTTCGCAGGCTGTTGCCCCCCAAAGCCTAGATGAACAGGGATTGCTTCAACTTGGAGGAGAGCAGAGAATTGTCAAATACGAGGTTGCCGAGAAAGTCATCTTCCCCGCTAGCAATTCCGGTTGGATCTATGCATTGGGACCCGTCAAAACCACATCGATTCAGGATCAAGAGTCTGGTTTGGCTGAACTTCCAAGAGTTTCAGGAAGTTTGATCAGAATTTCCGGATGGGACATGAAAAATCATTTTCATAAACCGGTATCCTCGTTTTTCCCGGCGGGAACCGCAATCAATATCGGACCTGGAAGCGAAAACAATTTTTTTGGCTTTACGAACATATAAAGGAGAAATCATCATGTTGTTCGACAAAAATAATGTTTCAATGTGCGTTCTGTATGGTGTTACCCCCCTTCATGCTGGTTCAGGACAGGCGACCGGTGTCGTCGACCTCCCCATTCAGCGAGAGCGTCATACGGGCTGGCCCATGGTGCAGGCTTCTGGCGTGAAAGGAGCTTTTCGCGATTGGTTCACCAGATATTTTGCTGCAAACCAGGATAGCAAATTTCAAGGGGATCAGGCTCGCAAACTTGATGATATTGTATTCGGGAAAGAGGAGAAGAGTGGTGACTCCGGGCATGCTGGGGCTATTTCCGTTTCGGACGCAAGGCTGCTTCTTTTTCCTGTTCGCTCCAATGTAGCCCCATTTGTCTGGCTGACTTGTCCGGCTATTCTGCAACGGCTCAAGCGGGATATGAAAATCATGGAAGAACAGGACGATTTCGAGATACCAGAACCCACCGGTGACGATGCGATTTTTTTGACTCCCGGCATAGATAAGCAAGAAATCGTTCTTGAAGACCTGGCTGTTTCTCAAAAACAACAAGCACTCGGGGCCGTGACGGCTTTGATAGGCAAGCTTGCTCCCCAAGCGACACGAGTTCTTCTGGTTACTGACAATAATTTCAAGTTCTTGGTCGAGACCGCAACCGAAGTTCAGCCCCAGATAAGAATCAAGGAAGATACAGGTACAACTCAGGATGGTTCTTTGCGTTATCAGGAACTTCTCCCTTCGGACTCTGTGCTCTATGTGATGACATTTTTTACTAGTGAGCGCACGGCAGAATCAAAAATGCAGGCGGACATGATCAAGGAATGTGTCAAGGACGCACTGTCTTCCCATGTTCAGATGGGCGGTGACATGACCATGGGGCGTGGCATTATGGAAATTAATTGGTTCACGGCAACTGCATAAGGGGGATCACAATGAGTACGACCAAGGCCCAACAACGTTCTGCATTTGCTTTAGAAGAACTTCAGTCACTGTCGTGTAGTCGGGAAAATTTTGATCGGGAAAAATTTGCCAAGTTTTCAGCCGGCCTGCCATCCATGATTCTCCAAAACGGTCTCGGGCAAACATTGGCTTTTTTGCTGGGTAAGGGAAAAACCGAGCACCTGGCTGGTTTTTCCATCATCAAAAACTGGCTTTATTCCGAAAAAATATTGAGTACAAATGCGGATAGACCAGCTGTCTATGAAATTTCCCAACTCAACCAGCAAGACTATCTCAAAGCCCAATCAGAGGCTCTCAAAATGTTGGAATGGCTAAAACGTTATGCAAATTCCAACTTGTTTTAGGAGGGCACAATGCAACATGAAACAACACCGGCTACACGCTACGTTTCTATTGATGTAAACAATATTATCGGCGATATTCCCAGTGGAGACTTCAATTTTGGTCTTTATTTCAATAAATGGATGTATGTGGCTGACTATAATCTTTTAAAGCAAGATTCAAATTGGAATAGAACAAAAGATTTAACGTGCTCAACCGATGATCAAACATCCTTGGTAAGAAGAAATGACTTTTGCAACCCTAATATTTTGTTGGATAATATGGATATATCAGTATCTCTTTTCAATGGGATCCAGTGCTATTGGAGAGAATACCCAGAAGAAAATAATAAAGGAAAATATAGGTCGAAAAAGAAAAAAATATCTATTTCAGGTCACTGGAATCGTCAACATGCAGTGAATTTCCTTGATATAAAAAACGCCAAATTAAATGCAACTGCAGCTTCTTTCCAGCAACTCGGCTTCAAAGAAGTCCGGATTGAAGCCATTCTTCAGAGCCCTTTGGTCATCGGACTGGGTGGCGAGCATCCTACCGAGAAAAGTTTCAAGTTCGACTGGAACTTGGGAATTCCGTTCATTCCCGCCTCTTCACTTAAGGGGGTTGTTCGACTGGCGTTTTTGGTAAAAAAACTTAATGAGTTGCAAAACGAAGCCGATGCAGAGCTGTTTTGGCGAGATGTTATGGGAGGTGTTTTGCCGGATTCGGCCAGGAATCTTTTTGGGTGCGGTGTTGTAGGCAAGTCTCAAGAGGCTCGGAGAGGAGATGTGATTTTCATGGATGCCTGGCCGAAAACAATGCCAATGCTCAAGGCTGAGATCATGAACTGCCATTATCCCGACTATCTGAATAAAAGAGCCGAACAGGGGCCGACCGAAAGCCAGTCGCCCAATCCTCAGAAATTTTGGGCAGTTGATTCCCATGATGATAAAGGAAAACCTGTTGTGTTTGTTTTTCGAGCATTCCTCGCTCCGGAAGCATGCGATCTGGAATCAGAATTCAAAGCGGCCTTGAACCTCGCCCTGCACGATCATGGTCTCGGGGCCAAAACAGCCATTGGCCATGGGCGGTTTGCGGCAAAATCTTTATTGAGTTCAGATGATTCATCAGAATTAGAAGTGAGCGGCAGTGGGTCTGCCAAAAAATTGGATGATGACGTGGAGGTTGTTTCGGCGGAAAATGTTCATATGGTATGGAGTCCTGGGAATGCCACTATCACTTTTACTCATGAAGGGAATAAAATCATGCACACGGGTAAGGAAATCATTCCGTCCCAATACCACAAAGAACTTTTCAAGAAACCAAAAAGTGCGACTGCCAAAAAAGTGGTCTTCAAAAAACTTGGGAATTTGTACGAAGTTGTTTCCGTTGAATAACAGTGTGTCGACAGTTGGACATAATCATGTTTCCCATTTCTTTCAGCGAACTCTTTCCCAACCTGAATTACTCTAAAGTAAAACTTTCAGTAAACCTCTCCAGGCCGAGTATCGCTCCCTTGAGCGGTTCGGCCTGGAGAGGGCTCATGGGTTGGGAGATAAGCAGTCTGGTCTGCCCGTTTGACCGCAAGAAATGCGGTCAATGTCTTATCGCTACGCATTGCCCCTATTATCAATTGATAGAGGCCAAAACCGAGTATTCCGGATTGTTTGATTCACCCAGAGGATATGTCGTTTATTGTGATCACCCGGCAGGTTCCGATGCTTTGGAATTGGAGATCACTTTGGTTGGAACATGCCGTCGTTTTTTTCCTGTCGTTCTCAAGAGCCTCGATCGAGGCGGACGTCGGGGGGTCGGATCTGCTAGGATAATCTATTCCGTGCGTGAAGTCAGGGCGCTGGATAGCAGGGGATGCTGGTTGAGCGTACACAATTTGGATCAGCCTTTGCCCATCCTGAAGGTCGACAAACAGGTTTCGTCTGACCAATCGTTCGAGATCAAGACTCCGGTCAGAATGCGGCGGATGGGTCGGTATCTTAATGAGATGGACTGGCCATTTTTCTTTCAGGTTCTGGCTCGGCGTATGGAAGCGTTGCATTGCCTTTATTGTGACGGTCAACCCTTTGGAAAGAAGACTTGGAAACATCTCCAGGAAGGCTTTGCAAAGTTTGGGGAGATCGAAGACAAGGTAATTTGGAAGGATTTCTCCCGGTATTCAAACAGGCAAAAAAGAAAGGTTCCCATGGGTGGACTTGTTGGAAAGGTGGATATTTCTACAGCAGAAGATTGGGTCGCTACGTGGATGCAGGCCGCCCAGACGCTGCATTTGGGGAAAGGCGCAGCCATGGGGTTCGGCAGAGTAGAGGGCTTGGCCTGATATGGGCTGAGAGCCTTGCTCGGGCTATCTGTGATCCTGGCATAGGACTTTCGCCATCCATGATTTGGAAAAATACTTTTTTCCATTCAATACCCTGTAATCACAGGCAACGATGCAACGAGGTGGATGGCAAGAGATATTTTTAATAATAACAATATGATAAGTTAAAAAAATCTAAAACCCAAGCCCTGAAAAAATTTCCAACCCACCAAAAAAAGGGAGGTGGATGGCAAACCCGTTTTTAGCCCATGACTGACAAGGATTTTGAGAGGAAGAGTCTGAACAATTGCCCCGACTTGAGGGGTTTGAGACAATAGTAGGTGTATGGTATCTCTCAAAGAACAGGTCCAGTCTGAACAATTGCCCCGACTTGAGGGGTTTGAGACGATAATGGACCCCTACTTTTTCCGCAATCATCCTAAGGTCTGAACAATTGCCCCGACTTGAGGGGTTTGAGACTTAGGTAGCTTGTACAAACAAAAAGTAGCCTTGTGGGTCTGAACAATTGCCCCGACTTGAGGGGTTTGAGACATGTCGTGCAGTGTAGTCCAGGGTCCTTCTTCTGTCAGTCTGAACAATTGCCCCGACTTGAGGGGTTTGAGACATATGCTCGCTTCTGTGACTCGGTAAGGTGACTTGCTGTCTGAACAATTGCCCCGACTTGAGGGGTTTGAGACCTTTCCAGCCTCGTCACCGAGTCGATGACAACCGTTGTCTGAACAATTGCCCCGACTTGAGGGGTTTGAGACCATTGCCTGGGTCTTGAGATCGTTGGCGATCTGCTGGTCTGAACAATTGCCCCGACTTGAGGGGTTTGAGACTTGCAGGTATGCGCGGTCCGCGCTTGTAGTACGAAGTCTGAACAATTGCCCCGACTTGAGGGGTTTGAGACACAATCATACCATGCAAGTGAAAATAACAATTCTTTGTCTGAACAATTGCCCCGACTTGAGGGGTTTGAGACTGAACCGCCGTGTCCTTGTCCGGGCCGGAATGCGTCCGTCTGAACAATTGCCCCGACTTGAGGGGTTTGAGACTCGTGGACGTCTGCTGCCCCTCTGTGCCGCCGATGAGTCTGAACAATTGCCCCGACTTGAGGGGTTTGAGACTGTTTCGGTTTCGTTGACGCTCTCTTCCTGCGCTGAGTCTGAACAATTGCCCCGACTTGAGGGGTTTGAGACCCCAGCGTCTATGAATCGCCTGTACATGATTGGTTAGTCTGAACAATTGCCCCGACTTGAGGGGTTTGAGACCCCGTAAGCGACCATTCTACAAGCCAATACCCATCCTGTCTGAACAATTGCCCCGACTTGAGGGGTTTGAGACGACTTGAGGACCATAAACATTAGGATAATCTGCGTCTGAACAATTGCCCCGACTTGAGGGGTTTGAGACAGTTATGGACTGCCCAGAACATATCCCACCAGAATCGTCTGAACAATTGCCCCGACTTGAGGGGTTTGAGACTCAATAATCCCCGCAAAATAACCACCTTCACATTCGTCTGAACAATTGCCCCGACTTGAGGGGTTTGAGACTCCTGGGCTTTCCAGAAGGAGATAGCCCTGACCATTAGTCTGAACAATTGCCCCGACTTGAGGGGTTTGAGACACCCCCTGCCCTTGACTACCTTATAAGCACCCTTTTGGTCTGAACAATTGCCCCGACTTGAGGGGTTTGAGACTTGGCACGTTTTGCCGCCTCTTCGCGCCGGGCTTCTGCGTCTGAACAATTGCCCCGACTTGAGGGGTTTGAGACTATCTCCCTACTTTTGAAGACGTTCAAGAATGTCTTCAGTCTGAACAATTGCCCCGACTTGAGGGGTTTGAGACACAGAACCAACACCAAGACCGATACAAAACGCGCCGGTCTGAACAATTGCCCCGACTTGAGGGGTTTGAGACTTGGCGTCCTTGCAATCCTTTGGAAGGTTCGCCTTCGTCTGAACAATTGCCCCGACTTGAGGGGTTTGAGACAATCCATTCCCCGGACTCGTGGATCAGTGATGTGTGGTCTGAACAATTGCCCCGACTTGAGGGGTTTGAGACTCTGCCAGTGTTACCGTCCTGTGCTGTGCCATGCCGTCTGAACAATTGCCCCGACTTGAGGGGTTTGAGACTGCAACTGCACCCACGCCTCTTTACCACCATGAGTAGTCTGAACAATTGCCCCGACTTGAGGGGTTTGAGACGCCTTGCAGTGAATCTGCTTTGCGATGATCTTTGTCTTGGTCTGAACAATTGCCCCGACTTGAGGGGTTTGAGACCCGATTATTACAATCCAGATTACAGCTATCGCGTCCGTCTGAACAATTGCCCCGACTTGAGGGGTTTGAGACAATCCATTCCCCGGACTCGTGGATCAGTGATGTGTGGTCTGAACAATTGCCCCGACTTGAGGGGTTTGAGACTCTGCCAGTGTTACCGTCCTGTGCTGTGCCATGCCGTCTGAACAATTGCCCCGACTTGAGGGGTTTGAGACGCCGCTATCCAGTTCCCTTTTTTGCTTCCATCATCGTCTGAACAATTGCCCCGACTTGAGGGGTTTGAGACGCACCCTGGGTTGGTTTTGCCGCCTGCTCGAGAATGTGTCTGAACAATTGCCCCGACTTGAGGGGTTTGAGACTTGAACCACTCGGCGCTTTTCTGTTTTTCCATCAGTCTGAACAATTGCCCCGACTTGAGGGGTTTGAGACCATATTGACGAGTTGTTCCAAGTTCTTGTGCAATTTGTCTGAACAATTGCCCCGACTTGAGGGGTTTGAGACTTAATACAAAATCCCATATTATTTTCTCCCAATTAAGTCTGAACAATTGCCCCGACTTGAGGGGTTTGAGACTCCACGGTCAGAGCGACGTAGGACGCAAAGGATATGTCTGAACAATTGCCCCGACTTGAGGGGTTTGAGACCAATCTTCTTTAACAAAACGATTGTCTTTGCCATTGGTCTGAACAATTGCCCCGACTTGAGGGGTTTGAGACATCAAATTGCGTGCCCTTGCAAGCTCTCTCTCTTCTGTCTGAACAATTGCCCCGACTTGAGGGGTTTGAGACATATCCACAAGCCTCCTTCTCATTTTTTTTATGTCTGTCTGAACAATTGCCCCGACTTGAGGGGTTTGAGACTGGGCGGGGTCCACTTTGGGACTGCCTCGTAGGCTGTCTGAACAATTGCCCCGACTTGAGGGGTTTGAGACTCTTCCATGGAATTTTCACTTCTTTCTCCTAACCAAAATGTCTGAACAATTGCCCCGACTTGAGGGGTTTGAGACAGACAACGGTTCTTGCTTGTCCACCAACGTTCTTCGGTCTGAACAATTGCCCCGACTTGAGGGGTTTGAGACTTCTTCAATCTCTTAGAATACCTCTCTGCGGTTTGGTCTGAACAATTGCCCCGACTTGAGGGGTTTGAGACTGGGCGGGGTCCACTTTGGGACTGCCTCGTAGGCTGTCTGAACAATTGCCCCGACTTGAGGGGTTTGAGACTTGAGATTGAAACTCAAAATCAGAATCGGGAATTACCAGCTATAACGCTGGAGAACGTTGAGTGCTTCGTGTTTTTTGAGAGGGGGTTTAGATGGCCTGTAAACTCATCACATTTCTTGGTACTGGGAAATATTCCGAAGTTGAATATTTCCTCGATGATGGAACTGAAGTCGTTGCCCATGCTTCCCGATTCGTACAGGCCAGCATGGCTTCGCTGTTTGAGCCTGATTCAGTTTTGATTTTATTGACAGATCGTGCACGCAAGGAAAATTGGTTGGGAACCAAGTCCAAGATTCCACTTGAAACAGTCACTCGGGATCTGCCCAACATTCCTTTTCATCCCATCAGTATACCGGATGGGTTCAATGAAAAGGAAACCTGGGAAATTTTCTCAAGATTGGCGGATCACATTGATGAAAATGACGAAATCATTTTCGATGTAACCCACTCTTTCAGGTCCATTCCCATTCTTGCCCTGGCCTGTCTGCAATACCTACGGGTTCTCAAGCATATCGAAATCAAGGGCATCTATTATGGTTGTTGGGAGGCGAAGCAGGATGCAACACCGCTGCCAAGGGCTCCGATCGTCAATTTGACACCTTTTCTGGATGTCATGGACTGGAGTACGGCTGTCAGCAGTTTTGTGGACAAGGGGGATGTTGCGGATCTGGGCAGGCTTTTGAGGAAAGAAACCGTGCCAAGGCTTTCAGGCGAGTTAAGGGACAGGTCTAAAATACTTGAGTTCAGATGGAATATGGGGTAAAAGCAAGCGTTTTCATTTTTCGATGGTTATGTTGCCGCGGATGGTCGTAGGCAGATTTTTTTATAGGAGGTGGATATATGCCCAGAATAGCACGATTTGTTAGGACGGATAATCCTACTGTCTATCATGTGATTTCAAGGACGGCCCTGGCGGGGTTTCCCATGGAAGCGGCTGAGAAGGATTATTTGTTGGGACTCATCAAGCGGTTGAGCCAATTCTATTTCGTGGATGTACTTGGGTTTTGCATCATGTCCAACCATTTCCACCTGGTGACGCGGATGTACCCTGTGGATCATTTTCCCGACGATGAGGTGCGGGTGCGGCTGGAAAAATGGTTTCCTGAAGGTCGAGCGATAGGTGAGCAGACCATTTTGAAATTTCGGGAGCGTTGGTCGTCGCTTGCGCAATTTATCAAGGATATCAAGCTGGGGTTCACGCGGTATTACAACAAGCGGCATGGTCGGGAAGGGTATTTCTGGGGTGGGCGTTTCAAGTCGATGATCGTTCAGAACGGGTATTCATTGGTGAATCTGCTGGCCTATGTGGACCTTAACCCCATCCGAGCCGGGATCGTGAAACGACCGGAGGAATACCGGTGGTGCTCGTTGGGGTATCATGTCCAGACCGCAAATCATGACGGCTTGCTGTGCGTGGATTTCGGTATGAAGGAATGGGGAGAGCGGGAATCTGCCCAGATAATGCGTAAATACAGGCAGTTCGTGTATGAAACCGGTGCGGTGGATACGGGCAAGGGCAACCCCATGGACCCGAAGATTGTCAAAAAGGAGAGAAAGAAAAATTTTGAGCTGAAGCGGTTCGAGCTTTTCTGTTATCGGACACGGTACTTCAGTGATGCCGGGATATTGGGCTCAAAGGAGTTTGTCCGGGAGGTTTTCGATCAGGTCAAACACCTTTTGCAATCAAAGGATGAGAGGACGTTTACCTCCCTTGCCGGGGCTCAAGGGATCTATTCCATGAAGAGGCTGCGGGTCTAGCCGAGTGAACGTTCTCAATGCACGAACAAGATGAGAGGCGACCCTTCTCGGCAAGAAATCAGATTCTTGATCCCTTCGTGCACCTAAAAAAAGGTAGGCTAAGTGACCTGGGCAGGGAAGATTCCCTGACGGGCTGGCAAATTGGAAAGCTTTCACACAAGATCTTGGCAACTCTGGATCTTCTGATTTGAAAAACTGAACGTCTTGGCCGGATCGTTCGAACGGGCATCATAGGGGTTTTTTAGAATCGCCCACTTTTTATCCTTCCCCGTTCAACCGTCTCACCACCCAGGCCCGTTCCAGGTCGTTCGTGCAGGTAGTCATGACCTCCACCCGAGCGGAAAAGCCGTTTTTGTCCACATATCCTCCGATAATCTTTTCTCCTTCCACACCGAATCCCGGTTTGATCGCGGCCTGACCGGAGTAGGCCAGGCTGTGGCAGCCGGTGACGAAATCGTTTTGCAGATAGATGTCCTCGACCCAGGTTTTGAAGCCGATGGGGTAGTGGTCGTCCCGAAAACGGCAGCCTCGGCGGTTTTCCGCCTTGATCGGTCTGATTGTCAGATCCGGATGGCGGGTCAGGAAGGCCTCCCAATAGATCAGCCCCAATGAGGACAGGGCGTACAACGCCTTGTTGTCCTGCTCGATGGTTTCCATGAGCGGGAGCATGGCCTCCCATGTGGCGGAACCGGGTCTGGCAAAGCTCTTGAGCTCGTCATAGGTGAATACGGATCCGGGTTGACTGATACGGGCCCAGAATCCGATATTCTTTTCCACCATGGACAGGTCCATGGTGAACGGGACCCTGGGAAAGGAGATGATTTCGTTGAACAATTCATGCTTGTAATAGACAGGGGTTCCCATGACCTGACCAAAGGCAACGGCCAGGGCGATCTGGGCCTTGTATCCTCCTGTGGCATTGATGGCCACATGCGAGGGAGACCATTGGCGGGTCTGGTCGGCCAGGACGCGTACCAGGTTGGGGAGCCCTTCCTGCTGAAATCTCCTTGGGATCTGATCCTGCAACCCCTCGATGATGAGCACGAGAACCTGGGAAAACCGGCAGGGGTTGTTCCTGGATAAAAAATACTGCCGCAGGACCGTACCGGTATCACCACCGGCTTTGGTGTCCGACACCAGAAGCACCAACCGGCTCGGGGGATCTGCAAGTATGTTCTTGTCGATCATTGCGGCGATGGAATTGATCTCCGCGCCCAGAATTCTGGCCTGGACAGGGAACTCGACAAGCAGTTCGGCTAGTTCGACCCAGGCGGAGCGACGCATGCACGCATGGATCTCGTTAAGGACCTTGCAGAGCCGGGTCGATCCGGGCGGGATGCCGGCCTGCTTCAGCAATTCCGCTTCGTTCAGGGAAAGGCGGGCCGTATATGTGCTTTGATCGAAGTTGCGCAGGTTGCTTCCGAGCAGGCTCGTGCCAACGGTACAGAGCAGGGTTGTGGGTTTGGTCGGGTGATTCATAATGCATCCTTGGGCAGAGTGGTTATGATTCGAGAGATGTCCCGTTCCGCCTCGAGAAGCAGACGGTCCCTGGAGGTATCGCCAATGAAACCGGCTCTGAATCCCGATCTGATCAGGATGAGCAGTTCCCAGACACTGAGCCCTTCCGGGGTCAGACGGCAGGCTCTGTGCAGTTCATTGGTGAAGTCGGTTCGGGAGATGCCGGGGTTGTCCGTGTTCACGCATATTCTGAGCCCCTGATCCATGTATTCGCGCAACGGGTAGATCGCTTTGCCTATGGTTGTGGGCAGGTAATTGTCCTGGAATCCCCTGATCTGCATATTGCTCGAGGGACACATTTCCAGACAGATCCGTCGGTCCCTGAAACGGGGGTAGAGCTCGGGTTTCTGCCACAATGTCAATCCGTGGCCGATGCGGTCAGCGTTCAGATGATACAGGGCCTGCCAGATGCTTTCAGCGGATACGGTCTCTCCTGCATGGATGGTGATCCGCAGGCATTGTTCCATGACCGGCAAAAAGGCCTCCCGGAGCTGCCCCGCCTCTTTGGATGATTCGTTGCCAGCCAGGTCGAATCCCACGATCTCGTCCCATCCCCTGTTCATGCACTCCGCAGCCAGCTCGATGTGCTGATAGATCTCACTCATTGTACCATGGCGACTTCCAATGAAAATCAACCGGAATATGCACTCGCTGTCTCTGTTCAATTCATCGACCAGGATTTCTACGACCCGTTGCGGGGCCAGTCCGCCCCGGGTGTACTTGACCGGGGAGCACCGCAATTCGAGATAGTTGACGTGATGTTCCCGGCATTGCCGCTTGAGGACAATGCAGGCCTGCCGAATGGCGGGTTCGCACTGAAGGAGTCCGCTTCCCTGGAGATCACCCAGGGGTTCGTAATCGGTGATATCCCTGCCGACAAATTGATCCTCATGGATACGTTCGCCAAAAATGAACCGGTCCAGAAGCGTGGGGCAATCCTTGAACTGATGGATAAAACAGGCCACGGTAAAAGGTTCCGGGACATCCTGGAACATGGTCCGCAATTTTTTGGGTTCGGGGACCAGCCGGTGGAGTTCGTCCACATCCCCTGCCTTGACCAAGGTGTGGATCCTTCCAAGCCAGGAGGTCACGGCATTCGGCAAGGGAGGGCAATGGGACATGCACGCGTCTGCGATTTCAATGAGTTCATCGCTGTGGGCAATGCCGCCCAGATGGCAATGCAGCTCCACCTTGGGAAGCTGCCGGAGAAAATTCAGTTCCCTTTCCTTCTTTTCCGGATCAACACCGAGTTTCACGGATTTGAGCCGGTCGATGACCTCGGAAGGCAGCCGGTATAACGAGAGAAAATTGCTCACCTTGTCTTTGGCCAGAAGGCTGTTGCTGAAATTGACCAGCAGATAGCTGCTCTGACGCAACCGGTTCTCAACAGCCTTTACCAGGGAGGGACCGGTGAATCGATCGGAAGATGCGGCCGGGAAAAAAGGTGGTATGGGAAAGTCCGCAGATTTAAGAATCCCGCCATGCTCCAGAGGGGCTTTGATAACCTCGTTGCCGGACTCGCTTCCCACGATCAGCGGACTGAGGTGTTGGGCCAGGGTAGCCGGCAGGGGGGCAAGAAACCGTTCGGGTTCGGGATGTTTCAGCGTCTCGGGAAGGGGCGGAGCGTCCACCACATGGAGCAGACCGTCGCAACCGAACAAAGACGCGGCCCGCTGCATGTCCGCGCTCATGGTTTTGCGGCCTCCGGCCAGGGAGAGAAAGAGCTTGTCAGATGTCTTTCTTGCGGTGAAAACCGTCCTGAAAATCGTTTCGGTCATGCTCTGACATTCTTCCTGGGAGCCCAGACCATCGGTTCCCGGGGCCTGGATGCAGGCTACCTCGATCCCGAGTCTGTCAGCCCAGGCGAGAACCTTTTCACAGCTTGTGGTTCCGGTTCCGGCTGCCGTGGCGACACACCAGATGCGATCCACCGGAAAGAGACCTTCTTTGTTTCTGATGACGGAGAACGCCTGGGCTTGGGGATGGTTGGCGTAGAGTTCAAAGGGTTCAGTGTTCAGAAACCCCCAGCTCTCGGGCACAACGGCCCAGGATATTCCCAATGTGCAGACAAGTGTGTTCATGGTCGTTTCCCTGGAGTAACGGTCTGACTTGTATTATTTTTACCACACATACTCGTTCGGGAGCTGGGGACATACCTTTTTGAGTCCTGTCCGTTTGAGCTCCTCTCTGAAAACCAGGATGAGTTTTTCCTGCATCCATGTTTCCACGTTCAGCCAGTCCTGCCGGGTCACCGGCGTGAAACCGTGGGCCAGAATAGATCCGTTTCTGATGCCCAGCGGAGTGCGCAGATCATCCTTGTTGGCCTCGATGAATTGTTGGGCAGGACCCTGGGTTTTGCACGCCACGAGTTCCCAGGCCTTGTGCAGCGGGGCCTGAATTTTTCCACTATGATTCGGGAAGATGCGGATGTGTTCGGGAATGAATTCCCCGGGAAGATCCGATGTGTCCACGTTGCACCTGGTCCTGAGTACCCATTGGGCCACCCACTCGATGATCCGGTACACCCGGGAGATGGCGTCGTCGTAGCGTGACGCTGCAGCGCAGCGCAAGGCATTGAGCCAGAGGTCATGGATGCGGGCCCCTTCGGACTTGGCTGGTTCATGCTCGCCGCACAGGGCGTCCAATGCCTTGATATACGGGGAATAATGACGTGCGGTTTGCGTTCTGTATGCCATGAGGAGCCTTCTGGCTTTGTGGTGATCGAAACGATCCCAGGCATCAAACGCATCGCTCAGGCTCCTGGCCATGTTGTGCCGGTCCTGGATGGTGGAATCGGCGGGAATATCCATGGCTGCAAGCCCAGAAGCCGATTCTCCGTAGGCGAATCGTTTCCAGGGCTGGAGATGATTTCTGAATTCCCGGTCGAACCTGACCCGGTCGACAACGGCCCGGGAGCAGCATTGCGTGCCGTCGACCACCTTTTTCAGATCCGTCCGTGCCCCTTTGACCAGATAGAGTTGAACCCGCTGATCCAGGGAGGCCAGAACCATGGCCGCTGTCATGGTTTTAGTGCCTCCGGTGTAGTCGGCAATGAGTTCGTGCTCATGGCCATACGACTCGATCTCCTGCTCGATTCTTTGGACAGCAGCGTCCAGATCATCGGGCGAGATCCTGATGACATGAAAGGCCTCCGGTGACAGGGAGAGCTGGGCAGGGATGTTGGGAAGACTCGGCTTTTCATCATTCCATGCGGCCTTGATTACATTGCCCGAGCCCGTGATCATCTCTTCCGAACTTTTTGAAGATCCGGAACCCTCAGAACAGACGAATACGACATGATCGGGACGCAATTGGGTTACGGCCTGGATAACGGGTTCGTGTGATCCCCCGACCGTTGTAAAGAGTATTTTCATGGATGACCTCCCGGGTTATGCCGATATAACGGTACTGACGACTCATTTTTCAACGCCAAAAGAGCCATGTTTCGAATGGGATGAATTTGTCAGGAGTGGTTTGTTCTTCTGGCGGGCCTGGTCAGACAGTCAAGCCGGTTAGAACGGAACAGACCATCTATCATGTTCAAGACGGTTGGATGAGAACAACTTTGCCTTGACGAGCATGTTATGCCTGATTGCATGACGAACGGGTTGTGCATACACGATCGACCAGGGAAAAAAAGGGCCAAATCAGCCCATGGTAGGGTTACCCTGTAGTCTATTCGAGAAGCACCGTTTGGATAAAAATAGTAATATCTCCATAAATTCAAATAAATACCTCAATATCTCGATTTGCGTGATACGCACAAACCCTACCATGGTAGGGTCCAAAAAAGTTTTTCGTTCAAAGAAAAATGCGCCCTGATTTTGAAAAACAGCCCCGTGATTCCGTTTTTGCTGGTGAAACAGGATGTCTGAAACGATCCTTCAGCAACCAGGAGCGCAATCATGAGTGCCCAGCCCGTCAAAATCATTTCCACCCCTCTCTCCTCCGAACCGCAGCATGAAGCCGGCCCAAATTCTGCCTCTGTCGAGGCCGATGATCTGTTCAGGAAGCTGGCTGCGGATCCCAGTGTCCAGGAACAGGAAACAACCCGTCAGCAGCGAATCATCGGTGAGATCATGGAATTGCAGCGTACTTTAAGCTGGCAGGAAATCATCGATTTGTTCCATCCTCTGGAGGACAAGGAACCCGCGCTGGTGGAACTGGGGCTGGATCTGCCCGTCAGACAGAAAATCGCCTTTGCCCTGGGTCAGATACATCAATTCGATCAGGCCCTGCAGGAATTGGAATATTGTCTGGCCGGTGATCCGGAGAACTTTCAGGTTCATTCGGCCCTGGCCTACAATTGTTACCGAACCCTTATGGCGGCAGCGAACCGGGAGATTCATCTTTTACCTGCCGCTCGCAAAAAACGTCTGGAAAAGGCTCATTTCCACATGCAAAAGGCCCAGGCCCTCATGCCCGAGCGGGTGACCAATTTCTATCGGGAAGGCAAGATGTACAAGGATCTGGAACGCAAACCCGAAGCTGCCATCCCCCTGTTTGCCGGAGCTGTAGCCAATTGGCGGGCGTACGATCGGGAAACAAAAGATATGCGCAGTCAGGAACGCAAGAATTACATCAAGGCATTGTACAATCTGGCCTCGTGCGAGCTCGGACAGGGCAGACATACGGTGGCCCTGGAGCATATCGAGCAGTGTATCGCCGAGGACGAAAAGTCCGGATACGTCAGATCTGAACACAAATATTTCGCCTTGGGCAAGATCATGTTCGCCCTGAACCGTCTCGATCGTGCCAAGCAGGCTTTGGAGTGTGCGGCCACGTTCATCGATGCGGTGGAAGGCAACTACATCCGGGAGCTCATGGGCAGGGTTCTGCTGGGGCTCGGTGACAAGGAACAGGCTTTGGCGGTTGTTTCCACTGTTCCTCACAAGGCCCGGCGTCCCTTTGTCTGCTGGACGCTTGCCGATTGTCTGACTGCAGTGGGTCGTCTGGATAACGCAAGGACTGTGCTCACCCAGTCGGCACAGCGGGATCGCAGGTCGCGTCACAAGAGCCTGATCAAACTGGCCCGGATCAGTTATCTGGAAAAGGATTTTGCCGAGACCGTGCGGTTGGCGGATGAGGCCAACGCCTTTCACATCCAGACCTTCACGACTATCTGTGCGGATGCCCTTTTCTGGGCCATTGGCGGTCATCTGGCCTTGGGAAATCGGGAAAAAGCCGTGGAAACCCTGCGCGAGATCGAGTCCCACCGTCCCGGCTATCCCTACCTGAACCGGTTGCGCAGAGCGGTTCAGGAAAGAGGATGAGAGGAGCTCCCCCATGACCCAGCCATCCCTTCATACTCCGCCATCCCCTGGTGTTCTGGACAACAGTCTGCTGCTCGACAAGGTCCGGCAACTGGTGCTTTCAGGTTCCGATCCGGATGCGGCAAGGCGGATGCTCGCCAAACGCGACGTCTGGTTCTCCCTTGGTCCGGAACAGGCCTTGGAATGGTCACGGTTGGCTCAGATCTGTACAGACCCCACAACCGCCTTGGATCTGCTGAACCATGTTCATTCGACCGCCCCTGGATTCAAGCCGGCCTGGCTGGAACATATCGATCTGCTATCCATGCTGGAGAAACGCAAGGAATTGGCAGCTCTCAAGGCTTTGGCCGGACAGGTCGCACCGGATTTTTTACCCTTGTTTCCCCTTGCCGACCATGCCGATCATCTTTCGGACACTCCGGTAAAAGACCGGAATGTCGACGCCCCCTTTGCTCTGTTCAAACGAGAACAGGAACTCATCGATCTGTATACCCGACTCTTCAGGGGCCGGGCCGAATGTTTCGCCCGACAATGGGCAGATAAAGCAGAGGGAAAGAGCGGATATGTCCCCGTGCGTCATCCCATGACGGAAAAGGATATCAGGGATCACCTGAACGGAATCAAAACCCTGGGCATCTATTTGCTTCACGAGGACGATACCGTATCCCTCGGGGTGATCGACGTGGATCTGATCAAATCGTTGCGCGAGGCATCACCTTCAAGCGGACAAAAAAACGTGATCCGCCGTGAGATCGAATATCTTTTCCAGCAAGTCAGAGAATCGAGTCGGAAAAACGGTCTGAACTGTTTGCCGGAGTTCAGCGGTGGCAAGGGATATCACTTCTGGTATTTTTTTCGTGAACCCATTGCTGCTTCACGGGTCAAGTCGCTTTTGAAAGGATTGACAGCGCCCCTTGCCAAGGATCTGACCTGTTTCAATCTGGAGGTATTTCCCAAACAGGACCGTTTGGCCGGCAAGGGGTTGGGCAATCTGGTCAAACTGCCCCTGGGTATTCACCGTAAAACCGGCAAGCCGTCACATTTCATACCCAAAATGCAGGGAGACATCTGGGATCAACTGGAAGTTCTCAGAACTGTAGAGCCTGTTTCCAGGGCTGTTTGCTCGACATGGGAGAATGCCAGGGAAACCGCCCCGGTGGTCAGCCTTCACCCCCGGTACGAAGAGTGGTGCGAAACCTATCCGGAATTGGCGGTATTGCTGAACAAATGTCCGACTCTTGGCCAGGTCATTGCCTTGTGTCGGGAAGGTCGACCTTTGTCCCTCAAGGAAGAAAAGGTCCTTTACGGAACCATCGGATTTTTGATCAGGGGAAAATTGCTCATGCACGCGTTGCTCAAGGATCAATCTGAATACAATCCTCATCTGGTGGATCTGAAACTCTCCAGGCTCCGGGGATCTCCCCTGGGATGCAAGCGGATACACAATCTTTTGGAAAGTACACTGGATTTCTGCCGTTTTGAGGAGGATGCGCCCTATCCCCATCCTCTGCTTTTCTGCAAAAAATGGCTCCCAGCCGATATGACCCGAGCGGAAAAGATCGAAAATCTGCAGGATGCCCTGACACACCTCCAGAACAGTCTGGATACGGTCCGTCGATTTCTGCCCAAACCGGGGTGAGGAGGATGACCCATGCAACGCGCCTATATTCTCGAACCCGGCACCTATTTACGTAAATCCGGGCCGAACATCGCTCTTGTTCGCGGCAAAAAGGTGGTCGAGGAAGTAGCCCTGGACAGTCTGCAGCAGCTGACCCTGATCGGGTATACCACGTTGAGTGGAGCAGTTATCCGGGCACTCATCAATCATCGTGTGGAGACGGTTCTCCTCAATGGCCGAGGGCGATTCGAGGGGCGTATCTCCATAGATGAACATAAACATGTTCAACGCCGGCAAGGTCAATATGTCAAATTGTCTGACCGAGCCTTTCTGGTCAGAACGGCTCGAAATATTGTGCACGGGAAACTCAAGACCCAGGCACGGTTTCTCAACCTTCGCGGCCAGAAGCTGAACAAGGAGTCTTTGCGCGCCTGGGGCATGGCTATACGTGCATTGTCCAGGCAGGTTGCAGAACTGCATACCGGGCAGGATATGCAGCTTGTCCGGGGAATGGAGGGACATGGGTCGAGGCTCTATTTTCAGGCCTTTCCCCATCTCCTTTCCAATCCGGCTTTCAGTTTTACCGGCAGGAACCGAAGGCCGCCTCTTGATCCAGTCAATGCGCTTTTATCGTTTGTGTACACCCTGTTGACCAACGAAGTGCTCACCGCCATCAAACGGGTCGGTCTGGATCCCTACCTGGGGAGCCTTCACGAACCAGCGTATGGCCGACCCTCGCTGGCCTGTGATCTCGTGGAAGAATGGCGGGTCTTTTTGGGGGATCGACTGGTTCTTGGGCTCTTGAATCGAAAAACCATGAGTCCGGATGATTTTGTATATCGCCAGGTTGCAACTACGGATTATGTGGATGAAAAGGACCTGAAACAAAAACGTCCCGTTGAGATGAAACCGGGTATTTGCCGGGCGTTTCTCAAATCATATGAGGAATGGATGAACAAGAGCCTTCTGGTTCCTGGAACAAGCCGTCAGTCCACCTACAGGGGACTTATTCTGGATCAGGCCCGTCTATTTGAGCGCTACGTGCTGGGTGAGGTTGCGGAATATGAACCTTTTGACTGGAGCCACCAGAGATAGAAACATTGTAACTATTCAGGTCAAAATTTAGCAGGAGCAACAGGCTGAAATATATCGTTAGATTTGAGTGCCAGCCCGTAAATTTCAGAGATTTAAGGATTTCAGAAATTTTTGGAATTGAGGACCTGGACGCTAACCGCTTGTAATTTCTTAACTCTCTTAAATTTCTTAAATTCGTAATTCTGATTCTTGAAAAATGCACCTGAATAGTTACGAAACATTTTGTCATGAATCGCAGAGTCGAGGCGATCCGTGAGCAACCGCAGCTTTGCAAACCCTTGGGAGGCGGAAACAACGACGGAGAGGATGCATGTTTTACATTGTCTGCTATGATATCGTGGATGACCGGTTGCGGGACAAAGTGGTCAAACACCTCAAGGGGTTGGGGGTCCGGGTTCAGAAGTCCGTTTTCGAGTGTCCGGAACTTTCCGAAAAACAGTTTTTGAAACTCAAGGATATCTTAGAAGGCACAATCGATCATACCCAGGACAGCATCCGCTATTATCGATTGTGCAAGGCATGTTTGACCCTGGTTGAATTTTCCGGGGTTGGAGACAAGCCGTTCACTGGAAGATGTGGGTTTTTTTGAAGATATTTTCAATCAGCGTTTCCTATCGTTTGATCTGCCATCCATGATTCTGAAAACAGTTCATAACAATCCAACCGATTGATTTGATTGCCTCCCGGGCAAAGAGGTGGATGGCGAAGTTGTTTGCATTCTATTCTAAATGGTTACATGCAAAATGCTTACTTTCACCAGCAGAAAAAAAATTCCCAAACGCCAAAAAAGGGGGAGGTGGATGGCAAAGGCATTTTCAGCCCTTGCAGGACAAGAATTTTGAGAGTAAGTCTCCCAAACATTGCCCCGATTCGAGGGGATTGAGACATTAATATTTAAAGTGTTTAATTGACCATTCCATGTCTCCCAAACATTGCCCCGATTCGAGGGGATTGAGACTGTTTGGTTGTCCTTCTTCTTTGTGATCTCCATAATGCTCCCAAACATTGCCCCGATTCGAGGGGATTGAGACCATCTGGGGACGCAATCCCCAATCAATACTTCGGCCTTACTCCCAAACATTGCCCCGATTCGAGGGGATTGAGACCGGGCCTTACACTCTGCCCTTGATTCCCTTATAAGCTCCCAAACATTGCCCCGATTCGAGGGGATTGAGACAGTTCAGGAGGTAAGTTGAGAGGAACTACTGTGATTTTCTCCCAAACATTGCCCCGATTCGAGGGGATTGAGACATGCGAGCAGACCGTTTTCCAGGCTGGCTATCTTTGCCCTCCCAAACATTGCCCCGATTCGAGGGGATTGAGACAAGAGAATCCTTGATCTTGGCAACCCGCCGCCTTGACTCCCAAACATTGCCCCGATTCGAGGGGATTGAGACTTTCATTGTATGCCGTCCGTGTATTTTATCGCATCTCTCCCAAACATTGCCCCGATTCGAGGGGATTGAGACGGGTGGAATGTTATATCGTTAAAATGACATTGTGTGCTCCCAAACATTGCCCCGATTCGAGGGGATTGAGACGTCTGACCCCTTCCGCTTATATATTGAGGCCATGTGCTCCCAAACATTGCCCCGATTCGAGGGGATTGAGACGGCTTTGTAGCTCTCGGACTAGTTACGCTTACTCACTCCCAAACATTGCCCCGATTCGAGGGGATTGAGACTTATCCCATCTCCTCCCAATCCCCATCTTTGTTTCTCTCCCAAACATTGCCCCGATTCGAGGGGATTGAGACTATTTTTCATCCTTCATGCGGTCATATTCCGCACACTCCCAAACATTGCCCCGATTCGAGGGGATTGAGACGGTATTGGCTCCGATTTTCCGCTCACCGTACAGGTACTCCCAAACATTGCCCCGATTCGAGGGGATTGAGACTTTTGTGTTTCCCTACTTAGTCAGACGGGACAGAATATCTCCCAAACATTGCCCCGATTCGAGGGGATTGAGACCGTTTTTTGTGCTATCTTGGCAAGCGTTTTTGCGCTCTCCCAAACATTGCCCCGATTCGAGGGGATTGAGACCATATTTTTAGCGGCCTTTCGTGCCTCTGCTGCATCACTCCCAAACATTGCCCCGATTCGAGGGGATTGAGACTCCATTTTCAAGGTGTGCTTGGATACTGACCCTTGCTCCCAAACATTGCCCCGATTCGAGGGGATTGAGACGATTGTCCTTCTTTTTCGTAATTGTCTTTGCCATTCTCCCAAACATTGCCCCGATTCGAGGGGATTGAGACTCGAATGGTCAACGCACTATCTGCAAGTGCGTATATTTCTCCCAAACATTGCCCCGATTCGAGGGGATTGAGAGCCCAAGGGCCTGATTTATGCTTTTAGCCTTGGGGTCTCCCAAACATTGCCCCGATTCGAGGGGATTGAGAGTTCTGGTAATGTATAGCCGCACTCGGTTATCGCTTGCTCCCAAACATTGCCCCGATTCGAGGGGATTGAGAGTCTTTTCGTCTGGATTCTTGACCTTTATTTTCTGCTCCCAAACATTGCCCCGATTCGAGGGGATTGAGACTTTCGCCAGTTAGTGGCTTTAGATCCCACCACTTGGCTCCCAAACATTGCCCCGATTCGAGGGGATTGAGACTTATTTAGCTCCACCACCTCGATGATATTGTCGGCCCTCCCAAACATTGCCCCGATTCGAGGGGATTGAGACTTCTGTTGGAGCTTGTAAAAAAGTGTCTTGGGCGTGAATGCGGCCAGGATTTTTGGGTAAATGCGAGAAAGCCTGCATCGTACAGATGCAGGCTTTCTTTGTTTGCCCGGCAAAGCCGGGTCCCCGTCCGCTTGCAAGAAAGCGGAGATGCCCCGTCTGAGGGGAAATCAATCCGAATCGCAAGGGCGTTTCTGGTAACGGAAGGGTCTGAAGGAAGCGATAGGAAG